>JAYUPV010000027.1:0-10865 GCA_043759865.1 Alphaproteobacteria bacterium
TGATCATCCGCATGGTCATGGCGGCGGTGTGCCAGCCGCTCGCCACATGCGCGCCGAAAACACTTTGCTTGGCCTTTTCGGGGTCGAGGTGGAATTCCTGCGGGTCGAACTTGGAGGCGAAGGCAATGATTTCTTCGGCGGTCACTTCCATCGGACCCGCCGCGAATTTCTGGCCCACAGCCAAGTCTTCCATGTATTTGAAATCATCCATGGCGGCGAATATAGGCTGATTGGCGTGTTTATCCAGAAAATCTTTTTGTTTTTATGAAAACGCAAACGCGCTGAAAGGATACCCCCGCAGCGATTCTTTTGCTAATTTAATCAAAAGTTTAAGGATGCAGCCATGCCCAGCTATAAAGCCCCCCTCGATGACATGCGTTTCGTGCTCAACGAAGTTCTGAATGTCTCGCAGCTGAAATCCATCAAGGAGTTCGAGGCGCTCGATGATGCGACCGTGAACCAGTTCCTCATGGAAACAGCAAAACTGGCGGAAGAGGTGCTGTTCCCCTTGAACGCACCCGCCGACCGCGAGGGTTGCCACCACGACCGCGCCGCGAAAACAGTCACCACACCCGCAGGGTTCAAAGACGCTTACCAGCAGTTCTGCGCGGCAGGGCTGACGGGTGTTACCTGCGATCCGAAATTCGGCGGCATGGGCATGCCGATTGCCCTCGGCACCGCGCTGTCGGAAATTGTGTCCTCGGCGAACATGGCCTTCGCCATGTATCCCGGCCTCTCGCACGGCGCATACAATGCGCTGCATGAATACGGCACGCCCGAGCAAAAAGAAACCTACCTGCCGAAACTGGTTTCCGGCGAATGGTCGGGAACGATGTGTCTGACCGAGCCGCAATGCGGCACCGATCTCGGACTTATCAAGACCAAGGCCGTGAAGCAGCCGGACGGAACTTTTAAAATCACCGGCACCAAAATCTTTATTTCGAGCGGCGAACACGACCTGACGCAAAACATTTTGCATCTTGTTCTGGCGCGCATCGAAGATTTGTCCACGCCTGCGGGCATCAAGGGCATCAGCCTTTTCCTCGTGCCGAAATTCATTCCGGGGCAGGGCGGTGCGGGCAATGCGCGCAACACAGTTTCGTGCGGCCGCATCGAAGAAAAAATGGGCATCCATGGCAACTCCACCTGCGAAATGAATTTCGAAGACGCGCAGGGCACGCTGATCGGCGAGCCGCATCGCGGCATGAAGGCCATGTTCGTGATGATGAACGAGGCCCGGCTCGGCGTTGCGCTGCAGGGGCTGGCGCTCAGCGAAGTCGCCTACCAAAATGGACTCAACTATGCGCTCGACCGCAAACAGGGCCAGCCGCTCGACCAGAAAGTCAGCGACGATAATCTCGGCAAGCCCGCCGTTGCCATCATTGCCCATCCCGATGTGCGGCGCGAATTGCTGACCGTGAAATCGCAAGCCGAAGCGTCGCGCCTGCTGTTGTACTGGGTGTCGATGCAGCTTGATATCTCGCAAAAAGACAACGACGAAAAAAACCGCCAGCGCGCGCGCAAAATCGTCGACCTGCTCACGCCCGTCATGAAGGCGCATTTCACCGACAACGCGGTCGACCACACCAATTCCGCCATGCAGGTTTTCGGCGGCCATGGCTACATTAAAGAACACGGGATGGAACAATACAACCGCGACGCGCGCATCACGCGGCTGTATGAAGGCACCAACGGCATTCAGGCGCTCGACCTGCTCGGACGCAAAGTCATGAAAGAAAACCTGCTTGGCGCATATTTGGGAGAACTTGGCCGCGATCTCGTTGAGGGCGCGAAGGCGGGTGTGTCACCCGTTATTCTGCTGCGCCTTGCGAAAAGCGCCTATCTGCGCTTGTGGTGCCATACGTATAAGCTGCGCCTCAAGGCTGCTATCGGCGTAATGCTGTCGAAAGCGGGGCAGCCGAAATACATGGGCAAGGTTATGATCGACGCGGGCGCGATGGCGACCGATTACCTGAAACTCATGAGCCTTGTCGTGCAGGGGCATATGTGGGTTAAAATGGCGGTGGTGGCGAAACTGCGCCTTGCCGAAAACCCCGATGGGCGCGAGTTCTACGAAAACAAGCTGAAAACCGCGCGCTTTTATTTCGACCGCGTCATGCCCTTCACGCGCGCCCATTCGCGCGCCATGCGTCGTGGCAGCAAGTCGCTGATGGAGCTGGAGGCCGGCGGCTTCGCGCACGGCCAGACCGCCATCGGCGAAAAATCATGGATCAAGCCGGAAAAGGCATAAGGTGACCAAATGAAGAAGTTCCTCGTTATTTTTGTCGTGCTCGCAGCGCTTGTGGGCGGTGGCGTGTTCTTCGCCATACAGAAATACGTCAACGAAGACGAAATCCGCGCCCGCATCATCGCCGTGGTCAAGGAAAAGACCGGGCGCGATATCGCCTTCTCCAAGCTGCGCGTCATGCCGGTCGTCACGCCCCTGCCGGCGCTGATGGTCAAGATCGAAGATGTGACGTTCAGCAACGCCAGCTGGGCCTCCGAAAAGATCATGGCCAGCCTCGGCTCTATCGAGGTCAACCTTGCGCTGAAACCGCTGCTCGACAAAAAAGTCGAAATTCTGAAATTCATCATCGACAAGCCCGCTGTGCATCTTGAAGTCGCGCTCGACGGCAGACAAAACTGGGATTTCGGGCATGCAAAACCCGCGAAAGAAGAAGGCGAAAAAAGCGGAGGGCCGTCGCAAATCGACGGCGCGGTCGAGGGTTTAAAGAAAGACCTGAAATTTTCCTTCAGCCAGTTCGAGCTGCGCAAGGGCGAGATCGAGTTCGTCGACCGCAAGTCGCGCTCGGGTGTCCGGCTTGAAAAAATCGACCTGACGGCGAACTACCCCGATTTTTCCAGCCCCATCCAGCTTGACGGCTGGTGCGAATATCTCGGCAAGCGCGTCAGCCTGTTCGCCAGCCTCGACAAGCCCGTCGCGCTTTTGAACGGCGGCGCGTCGCAGGGAAAGGTGACGCTGAAATCCGAAGGCCTCGTCGATGTGGCGGCGGAGGGAAAGCTTTCGACGTCCGGCACTTTGCTTGCGGGTAAAATCAGCGCCGACCTGCCCTCGATCTCGAAATTCGCGGCATGGCAGAAGGCAACGCCGGAGAAAAATATGCCCTTCGACCATGTGAAATTCTCGAGCGCCGCCGTGTTGACGGGTGCGGAGCTGAAGCTCGAAAAGGCCAAGCTCTCGCTTGACGAAGTCGAGGCGGCGGGCGATGTCTCGCTCGGTCTTGCCACACCGAAGCCCGATTTCAAGGCGCGCGTATCGTTGAACAAGCTGAATCTCGACCGCTTCACCGGCGGGCCGAAAGAAAGCGAAGGCAACGGCAATGGCGGCGGCAAAGCTTCGCCGCGTGAAGACTGGGACGACACTCCCCTCAACCTTGGCGGGCTGAAAGCCGTGAATGCCGACCTCGTGCTGCAGACAAAAGGCTTTTCACTGCGCGGCGCGGAAGTGGGCTCCTCGACGCTGACGGTGTTGCTGAAAGATGGCAACCTGCATTTCAAATCGTCCGAGGCGTCGCTGTTCGGCGGCCGTTTCCTGTCCGACCTGACGTTGAACGCGGCGGGCAAGTCGCCTGCCGTGACTTTCAAATTCGGCATGAACGACGTGGAGGCAAAGCCGGTGCTGACAACCTTCGCCGGTTTTGACAAGTTGAGCGGCAAGGCGGATGCGACGGTCGATGTGTCGTCGAGCGGCAACAGCCAGCGCGCGCTGATTGGCAATCTTGCGGGCGGCGGCGATTTCAACTTCAAGAACGGCTCGCTGCAGGGCATCGACTTCGTCAACATTCTCTCCTCCATCCAGTCGCGCCTTGCCGAAATGGGTGTGGGCGAGGGTAAGACGGACTTCGTCGATATGGGCGGCACGTTCAAGATTGAAAACGGCGTGGCGCGCAACGATGACCTGAAAATGCGCGGACCGTTGGTGCAGGCGACAGGGTCTGGCAATGTCGATCTTCCGAAAAAATGGATCAACTACCGCGCCCTGCCGGTGCTGACCGCTTCTTCAGCCGTCGAGGGCGCGAAGGGGCTGACCGTTCCGGTGGATATCCGCGGACCTTTCAACAACATCAAGGTGAAGCCGGACTACAAGTCTGTCGTCAGCAATCTTCTGGGCAACCCCGAAGACGTGAAGGCGACCGTCAAGAACGTGCGCGAGAACGGCAAGCAAATCATTAAGGACTTCAAGAAAAACCCCGATGCCGCGCTTGAAAGCCTGTTCGGCAACGGCGGTCTGTTTGGCAAGAAAAAAGCACCCGAGCCCGAGCCCGACCCGATGCTGGAACCCGCCCCCGCGCCTTAAGGAATAACCGTGGCCGTGAAAAAAATCAGGCAGAAGATATTTGAGGGTATCTGGGAAGACGGCATTCTTCCGCGCACCCGTAGCGGGCGGCTGTCGTTGAAACTGACGCGGATTTTCATTGCCGTGATGCGCGACATGCGCGAGGGGCACTACGCACAGCGCGCCGCCAGCCTTGCCTATACCACGCTTGTCACCTTCATTCCGTTGCTCGCCATCGCGTTTTCCGCGCTGAAGGGCTTTGGCGCGCATGACGCGCTCGAAGCGCCGTTGCGCTCCTATCTCGCGCCGCTGGGGCAGGGGGCGGACGAAGCGGCCGCACACATTATCGGCTTCGTCGAGAAAGTGAATGTCGGCGTGCTGGGCGCGGTCGGCACGGGGCTGCTGCTGTTCGGCGTTATTTCGATGCTGTACAAAATGGAATACGCCTTCAACGATATCTGGCGTGTCGAGCGCCCGCGCACATGGCTGCGGCGGCTGCGCGATTACCTGAGCGTCATTTTCGTCGCCCCCCTGTCGATGTTCCTCGCCGTTGCCATGACCACGACGCTGCAGCATGCCGATTACGCATGGAAATGGCTGAAGCTCGACCTTGTGGACGGCGCGATGGAACAGGTTTTCAGCATCGTGCCGTGGATTTTGTTCGTGCTGGCCTTCGGCGCGCTTTTCGCCTTCATGCCCAACACGCGGGTCAAGCCGCTGCCGGCGCTGGCGGCGGGGCTTGTCACGGCGGTGTTGTGGAAGGTGCTTGGCAAGCTGTTCGGCATGTTCGTCGCTGGCTCGGCCAGCTACGCCGCCATCTATTCGGTTTTTGCGGTGCTGGTGCTGTTCATGATCTGGGTTTTTTCGGGCTGGGTCGTGGTGCTGGTCGGCGCGTCTGTCTGCTATTACCTGCAGCATCCGTCCAACCAGCCGCTCGCCCGCAACATGCGAAACCTTAGCCTTCGCATGAAGGAAAAAATCGCCCTGCAGTCCTGCGCTGAAATTGGCCGCGCGTTTTACGGCGGACGCATGGGGCTGTCGCTGCATGAACTGTCCGTCTTGCTGCGCATGCCGTCGCAGGCGGTGTTCGACGTGGTGGAAGACCTCGCGGCAGCAGGCGTGCTGGCCGCGACCGAGACGGGGACGATGCATTACATCCCCGGCCGCCCGTTTGACGATGCGACAGTGGAGGACCTGCTGCTGGCCATCCGCAGCGCGGACGAGCACGGCGTCTTGCAGGTGATAAAAATTCATGTATCCTCCGCCGTCGCCGCCGTGGTAAAAATCGGCGATCGGGCGGTGCACGATAAGTTCCACAAATACACGCTCAAGCAACTGGCATTAGGGAGTATTGAGGCATGATCCCCCGTTTCACACGTAAGGAAATGGCCGATATCTGGGAGCCGGAGAACCGCTTCCGCACCTGGCTCGAAGTCGAGCTTGCCGCCTGCGAGGCGCAGGCCGAGCTTGGCGTGATACCGAAAGACGCCCCCGCCAAAATCCGCGCCAAGGCCGATTTCGATGTCAAGCGCATCGATGAAATCGAGCGCGAGGTGAAGCACGATGTCATCGCGTTTTTAACCTCCGTCGGCGAATTCGTGGGAGCGGACTCGCGGCATATCCATGTCGGCATGACATCAAGCGACGTTCTCGACACCAGCTTCGGTTTGCAGCTGCGTCAGGCTTCCGACATTATCATTGCCGATCTTGACAAGTTGCTCGCCGCGCTTAAAAAACGCGCGATTGAACACAAAGACACCATTTGCATCGGCCGCAGCCATGGCATCCATGCGGAACCCACCACTTTTGGCCTGAAACTCGCAGGGCATTACGCAGCTTTCGCGCGCGCCAAGCAGCGCATGATTTTGGCGCGGGAAGAAGTCGCCACCTGCACCATCTCGGGCGCGGTCGGCACCTTCGCCACCATCGACCCCTATGTGGAATCTTATGTGGCAAAAAAATTGGGTCTGAAGACCGAGGCCGTGTCGACGCAAGTCATCCCGCGCGACCGGCATGCGGTATTTTTTGCGACGCTTGGCGTTATCGCGTCATCTGTCGAAAACCTTGCCGTTGAAATCCGCCATCTGCAGCGCTCCGAAGTGCGCGAGGCGGAGGAATTTTTCTCGGCGGGTCAAAAAGGCTCGTCAGCCATGCCGCACAAACGCAACCCCGTTCTGTCGGAAAACCTTACCGGCCTCGCGCGGCTGATACGCTCATCGGTCATTCCCGCCATGGAAAACGTGGCGCTGTGGCACGAGCGGGATATTTCACATTCATCTGTTGAGCGTGTGATCGCGCCCGATGCGACGATACTGACCGATTTTGCGCTGAACCGGCTTGCGGGCATCGTTGAAAATCTGCTGGTTTATCCCGACCGCATGAAACACAATCTTGAAAGCCTCAAGGGTCTTGTATTTTCACAAGGTGTTTTGCTGGCGTTGACAGCAACAGGCATGAGCCGCGAGGACGCGTACGCCACCGTGCAGTCGAACGCCATGAAAGTGTGGGAAGGCAAAGGCGCTTTCATCGACCTGCTGGCGGCTGATGAGACGGTGAAAAAGACGCTCAAGAAAACCGACCTTGAAAAAATCTTCACCTATGACCGCTATATAAAGCATATCGGCGGCATTATCGACCGGGCGCTGAAAGCGGCCTGATTATTTTGTCTTGGGTGTTTTTGGTGCAGGAGTCTTTGCCTTCCTGCCGAGGTTTCTCAGGACTTTCCGGACTTCTGTTGCGTCGTTATATCTCGCCAATTCGCGCACGCCGTCGCCCTGTTTCGTACGGGCAGTGATATCGGCGCCTGCTGCCAGCAGTTTCTTGAAGACGCCGGCATTGTCTTTCATGACGGAAAACAGCAGCGGCGTCAGGTTGTCATGCCCTGCTATATTCACTTCCGCTCCGCGCGCAATCAGAAGTTCTAAAATCTTCTCATCGCCAGCATAGGCAGGCTGGCCGAGTACGGACACGCGTTCCTTATTCATTAATTTTATCATCTTTCCATCGCGCGTCAGTTCTTCCACTTTCGCGTAGTTCGCGTTAAAAAGCTGCTCGGACAGTTCTCTCCAGGGCGGGTTGCGTTCCAGAGCCGCTAAATCGTAAGACAGATCGCGCAGGCGGCGGTTTTCAGAGTCGATAGCTTGTAGTTGTTTCTTAATTTTAATCTGGCCGGAAGCGGTGGCGGTGTTGAACGCGTCCGTGAGTTTGATCAGGCGTTCGTATGTCTTGTCCTGAAGTGCGGCTGTCTCGTCCCTCAGGCGCGTTATGCGTTGATAAAAACCCTCTGTCTTTAGTACTGTATTGTCGTTCATGATCAGTGCTTTCTCGTGAGTGGGAGGTTTTCTGGCATTGCGGACGAGGCCGATTTGCCAGTCAGCCAGGAATGTACCCTTATTTTCATAATATGTCAAACTGTATATCTAACTTGCTGTTTTAACATCGGAAAAGTGCTATAAAATTCTTATGATTTCATGGCAAGACACCGGCATCGTCCTTTCCGTCCGCCCGCATGGCGAGAACGGGGGCATCGTTACTTTGCTGACCGCAGCGCATGGCCGCACCTCGGGCTATGTCTACGGCGCGACCTCGACGCGGGTGCGCGGTGTACTGGAAACCGGCAACCTCGTTTCCGCTCAATGGCAGGCGAAATCGCACGACCAGCTCGGCACCTATACGCTCGAGCTCGAACACAGCCACGCCGCTGATGTGATGTATGATTCACTCCGCCTGACCGCGCTGCAATCCGCTTGCGCCCTTGCCGACAAAACGCTGCCCGAAAACGAAAGCCATCCCGGCGTGTATGAGGGGCTGAAGATGCTGCTCGCGTCTTTTGGCACCGAAATCTGGGCGGCGACATATATATATTGGGAGATCGGCCTGCTGCGCGAGCTTGGCTTCGGGCTCGACCTTGCGCGCTGCGTGGTCACGGGCGGGGGCGAGAACCTTGTCTATGTCAGCCCCAAATCGGGCTGCGCGGTGTCGGCGGCGGCGGGTTTTGAATACAAGGAACGCCTTCTGCACCTGCCCCCTTTCCTGCGCGGAGAGGCCGGAATGGAGGACGAAGATATCCTCAACGGGCTGCGCCTGACCGGCCATTTCCTGCTCCACCGCGTATTTTCGCAAGCAAATTCAAACCTCCCCGAGCCGCGCCTGCGGCTGGAGGAAAAATACGGTAAACGCCAAAATACCTAGTTTTCGGCCTGAAAATGGGCTAAAACACCCCCTATGGCAAAGAAACCCACAAACGTCGTCGCAAGCATAATCAAAGACAGGGAACTCGGGGATATCGTCTCCGAAAAATACCTTTCCTATGCGCTGTCCACCATCATGTCCCGTTCGCTGCCCGATGTGCGCGACGGGCTGAAGCCGGTGCACAGGCGTGTGCTCTACGCCATGTCGGAACTCTCGCTGCGTGCCGATGGGCCGCCGAAAAAATCCGCGCGCGTGGTCGGTGACGTCATCGGTAAATTTCACCCGCATGGCGACCAGTCGGTCTATGACGCGCTTGTGCGCCTCGCGCAGGATTTCTCCGTCCGCTATCCGATGGTTGACGGTCAGGGGAACTTCGGCAACATCGACGGCGACAACGCGGCCGCCATGCGTTACACCGAAGCGCGCCTGACACCGGTCGCCGAGCTGATGCTTGAAGGGCTCGAAGAAGACGCAGTCAATTTCCGCGAGACTTACAGCGGCGAGACGGTCGAGCCCGTCGTGATGCCCTCCAATTTCCCCAATCTGCTCGCGAACGGCTCATCCGGCATCGCGGTCGGCATGGCGACCAACATTCCGCCGCACAACGCGGCCGAGCTGTGCGATGCGCTCGAACACCTTATCGACAATCCTTCCTGCGAAGTGAAGGACCTGCTGAAATTCGTCAAGGGTCCCGATTTCCCGACCGGCGGCATTTTGGCCGAGGACAAGGCGAGCATCCGCGAGGCGTATGAAACCGGCCGTGGCTCGTTCCGCATGCGCGCGGTGTGGACTGTCGAGAAACTGAAGAACGACAACTGGCAGGTCGTGGTCACGGAAATTCCGTACATGGTCGCGAAATCGCGTCTGATCGAAAAAATCGCCGAGCTTATCACCAACAAGAAACTGCCCTTCCTTGACGACATCGTCGATGAGTCCGCCGAAGACGTGCGCGTGGTGCTAACGCCTAAGAACAAGGGCATGGACCCCGAACTGCTGATGGCGCAGCTGTATAAAACGACCGACCTTGAATCGCGCTTTTCGCTCAACATGAACGTGCTTGAAAATGGCCTTGTGCCGCGCGTTATGAATCTTAAAGAAGTGCTGCAATGCTTCGTCGACCACCGGCAGGACGTGCTGGTGCGCCGATCCAAGCACCGCCTCGCGAATATCGAGCACCGCCTTGAAATCCTCAAGGGCCTGCTCATCGCCTATCTGAATATCGACGAAGTCATCCACATCATCCGCACGGAAGACGAGCCGAAGCCCGTGATGATGAAAAAATTCAAGCTCTCCGAAGTGCAGGCGGAGGCGATTTTGAACATGCGCCTGCGGTCGTTGCGTAAGCTCGAGGAAATCGAGATAAAGTCCGAGCACAAAGACCTGCTGGAAGAAAAAGACGATTTGGAAAAACTGATTGCGTCAAAGGCGCGCCAGCTGACCGCGATCAAGAAACAGGTAAAGCATATTTACGACCTGTTCTCGCCCTCGACCAAGCTTGGCAAGCGCCGCACGCAAATCGGCAAAGCGCCGGTGGAGCTCGACGTTGCCATCCACGAACTTATCGAGAAAGAACCCATCACCGTCATCTGCTCCGACAAGGGCTGGATACGCGCGATGAAGGGGCATCTCGAACAGGATAAAATCGACGCCGTCAGCTATAAGGAAGGTGACGCGCATAAATTCGCGCTGCATGTGGAAACGACCGACAAACTGGTGCTGTTCGGCACCAACGGCAAGTTCTACACCCTCGGCTGCGACAAGCTGCCGCCCGGCCGTGGTTTCGGCGAGCCTGTGCGGTTGATGATCGACCTGCAGAACGAAGCCGATATAGTTTCCATCATGAAGCACGACCCTGAACGCAAACTGCTGGTGGCGGGCGACGATGCGCGCGGCTTTATCGTGCCGGAAAAAGAAATTTTGTCGCAGACCAAAAACGGCAAGCAGTGCCTGCTGGTCAAGGATGGCGTGGAGGCGAAAGTCTGCACGCCTGCTATCGGCGATTCAGTTGCCTGCATCAGCGAAAGCCGCAAGCTGCTCATCTTCCCGCTCGAGCAAGTGCCGGAAATGACACGCGGCGTCGGCGTTATCCTGCAAAAGGGCGGCCTCGCCGACGCGAAAACCTTTGTCTACAAGCAGGGCCTCACCTTCGTCAGCGCAGGCAAAGAACGCACCGAAACCGCGCTCAAAGCATGGCGCGGCGAACGCGCACAGGCGGGCATGCTCCCGCCCAACGGCTTCCCCAAATTGAATTCCTCTTAGCTGGGGCTGACGCCTAAACACCGCTAAACTTCTTCGATTTGGGGAAGCCGTTGGGCGGGAGCATGCCCGCCTGTGCGCGTTCGCCGCGCCATGCTTTGAGCGCGGTTTCGGTGCGTTC
>JAYUPV010000028.1:0-6212 GCA_043759865.1 Alphaproteobacteria bacterium
AAGAAAATAATCAAGAAGAATTTTAACATGTCCTGCCCTTCTTTAAAAATCTAGCCCACTAAACTGTAAAGTGCCTTCCCATCTGTCGTGGCTTTCACCACGCGTCCCGCTTCCACATCATAAACCAGATGCGCCAGCGTTTCGCCGAGAGCAAAAAACAGGTCGGCGGGGCGGGCGAGGCTGCGGTGGGCGAAGAGGCCGAGCATTGCCTGATGCGCAGTCTGCGAGCCTGCCGCGAGGACTTCGCGGAGTTTCGTGAGACGGCGTTCGTGGTGGTGGATCAGTTCGCCTGCGCGTTGGTGCAACCCCTTGAACGGTACGCCGTGGGAGGGCAGGACAAGAACATCGTCCGGAACTTGCGCGCGGATTTTTTCAAGCGTCTTGATGTAGGCGGCGACGGGATTACGCGACAGGTAGATGTCGGGGAAGAAACTGATATTGGGGCTGATATCCGGCAAAATCATGTCGCCCGCGATAAAGATTTTGTCCTTCTCGCAATAAAGGCAGGCATGCTCGGGGCAATGACCGTAACCGCCGATGATTTTCCAGTCGCGGTCGCCAAGCCGCACCGTGTCGCCCGGCTTCACGGGCGTGAATGTCCCGGGCATTTTTGAAACGATTTTCTGGTACGTAAAACGCCGCGCCAGCATGTCGTCAAGCAGCTGGCCTTCAATTCCCGCCTCGATGTAATAAGGGCGGTAAAGATCGCCGAGCATGCCCTGCTGCGCGGGGTCGGTTAGCGATTTCGCCATGCCGAATTCCGGCGGGGTCATCTGCAGCGTCACGCCCGCGCGCTCCGCCAGCCAGCCGCCGAGCCCGAAATGGTCGGGATGGAAATGGGTGATGAACAACCCCTCGACCGGCTTGTCGCGGAACTGCGTGGCGAACACGATATCCCATGCTTCTTTCATGACATCGAAATTGAAACCGGTATCGACGATCGTCCAGCCGCTCTTTCCTTCGAGCAGCCAGAGGTTGATGTGGTCAAGTTCGAAGGGCAGGGGGCCGCGCAGCCATTGCAGCCCCGGCAATACTTCCTGCGGCCGCCCCGGCTCGGGGATAAAATCGCGCGCTGGCGCATAGGCGGATTTTTTCCGGGCAGCCTGACTGGGGGTCACGGGGGCTTCCCTGTTCACTTCGTTTTGATGGTTTTGTCGGTTCTGGATTCATAGCGGTTCTTCCAGAAATCCTGAATGCTGTAGCGCAGGCGGTCGCGCTCTTCATCCCATTGTGCGTCATCAATCGGCTCGGGCGTGATCGATTGGGGGATTTTTCCTTTGGGTACTTCCTGTGTGATGAGCAGGCCGATGCGCGCGCCGTTGGAACATATTTCCTTGTTGAGCGCCCGCCCTTTCAGCGAAGCTTCGTTTTGCATGGCTTCGCCCCAGTAGTTGGGCATTTCGCTCGGCAGCAGGAGGGAATAAACATACTGGCCGAGTAGTTCGTAGCGTGGCCCCAAAAGGTCGCTGATGATCGTGGGGTCAAACTCCTTGCCTTTGCAGCGCGCAACGTCGGCCATCAGCATCATTTCGAAGGTCAGGATGGATTGGAGCGCGTCCAGCCCGTATTTCTTGTAGTTCCTCCCGTCCCGCTTGGTGAGGATTTTGGCGATGCGGTGGGCCATATCGGAGCGGAGCATGAAATACAGGCTGTTGATCTGCTCGGGGTCGGTGACCTCGCTCATGGCCTTCGACCAGTTATAGGCGACCGCCAGCATTTCCGGCTCTTTCTTAAGCTTTTCATTGATGCGGTCGATGATATACATCGCGGGCTTGCGGTTCACGGCGTAGCTGTCGAGCTGCTTGTAGAAATAGTTGCCCTTCAGTATCCCGCCGCTGCCGTCGTAAAGGTCATCGGCTGCCGAGGCTTCGACGGAAGCAAAAAACAGGGCCGCAATCAGCGCAAAAATGGCAAATGGAAAAGTCGTTTTCAATAACGTCCCCATGGTTCTTTCTCTTTAATATTAACTCTTTTTTGTACTTTTTGCAGCCATATTGTTGAGATAAACTTGTGGCGTCATAATCGGAGACAGCTTTTGCCTTTTGCTCTCGACCATCGTCTGGATTCCAGTTCGCATTTCCTCGAGGACTGGCCGCTGTGCCGCGTTTCGCTTAAAAGCGACCGTACATGGCCGTGGCTGTATCTCGTGCCACGCCGCGATGGGATTCGGGAAATTTATCAGCTCGATGTGGCAGACCAGCTACAGCTGGTACGCGAAATGGCGATGGCGGCCGAGGCGCTGAACACGCTTTACAAGCCCGACAAGATAAACACAGCGGCACTCGGCAACATGGTTCCGCAGCTGCATGTACATGTTTTTGCGCGCTACACCACAGACCCTGCCTGGCCGCGCCCCGTATGGGCTATACAGGCAGATGAAATTCCTTATACTGATGAAGACAAGAAGTCAGAGATTCAAAAACTTAAGGGCTGTTTCGACGTTATGAGAAGAGGGGAAAAAGCCGCATGTCAGGGATGATGTTCTGCCAGGGATTGTACGAGCTGATGGACAGCTATGATGGATTCATCATGGATCAGTGGGGCGTGCTCCACAACGGTCTCGCCCCCTATGACGGTGTCATCGATACGCTCAACCACCTCAAGCACCGCAAGAAACAGGTGGTCATTCTCTCGAACTCATCCAAACGTTCCGAGGACAACGTCGAGCGTCTCAAGAAATTCGGCATCAAACCCGCGCTCTACAAGTCAGTCGTTTCGGCGGGCGAGGTGACGTGGCAGGGTCTGAAGAAGCAGGAAGAAGCGCCGTTCAAAAATCTCGGCAAGAAATGCTACCTCATCACCCGCGACGACGACCGCGCGCTGCTGAACGGCCTCGACCTTGAAGTCGTGCCGAACATCGAGGATGCGGAATTTATCCTCATCACCAGTTTTGACTCGCCCAAGATGAAGGTCGAGGATCTCGACGCCGTTTTCAAGAAGGGCGTGGCCAAGCGCCTGCCGGCCATCTGCGCGAACCCCGACATGGTTACTGTCTACGGGCATGAACGCGCGGTCGGCCCCGGCGCGGTCGCCAAGCGTTACCACGACCTCGGCGGCGCGGCGCATCTTATCGGCAAGCCGCACAAAACCATTTTCCGCTACGCGCTTGGCATGTTCGACGACATGATACCGTCGCGCATCCTCGTCGTCGGCGATTCACTCCAGCACGATATCGCGGGCGCGGTGCAGGTCGATCTCGACACCGCCTTTATCACCACCGGCATCCATGCCAGCGCCTTCAAGGCAGGCATGACCGTCGAGCAAAAGCGCAAGGTGATGGAACATCTGGCCCAAGGCTACGCCGGCATCCGTCCCAACTGGGTGCTGGACGGCCTCATCTGGCAAACGCCTGAAGCAGCATTGCGCGAGCGCGAACGCGCACGCATGAAAGAATAAGAACAGCCTGAACGGGGAAATAAAAAAGGCCGGAAATGCTTTCCGGCCTTTTTCTACTTCGCGTAAATATTTTAGAACCGTAGAACCTTCACGCGTTCGACTTGCGTGATCTGCTTGATTTTCTCGACGATGGCTTCGGGAATGTAGCCGTCGACGGAGATCAGGGCGATGGCGCGGTCCTTGCCGGGGATGCGGCCGAGGTTGAAGTCGGAGATGTTGATGTTGTTGGTGCCGAGGATGGTACCGACAGCGCCGATAAGGCCCGGTTTGTCGAGGTTCAGCACGTACAGCATTTCCTTGTTCAGCGAGGCTTCGGTCGGCACGCCGTCGATGTCGATGACGCGGGGGCGATCGTCAAAGATGGTGCCGGCGATGCTCGTCTGGCCGTCTTTGTCCTTCACGGTCACGCGAATGACGGTCTGGTAGTTCTGCGCCTTGTCGCGCTTGGTTTCGGCGATGGTGATGCCGCGTTCCTTGGCGCGGGCAGGGGCGCTAACGATATTCACCCCTTCCATCGAGGGCTTGAGGAAGCCGGACAGGACGAGGGCGGTCAGGGGCTTGGTGTTCACGCCCGCCACAAGGCCTTCATACTCGATCTGGATTTCCTTGGCGTCGGTTTTCGCCAGCTGCCCCGCGAAGCTGCCGAGCTGTTCGGCGAGGCGCATGTAGGGTTTCAGCTTCGGTGCGTCTTCCGCGCTGACCGAGGGCATGTTGACGGCGTTCGAAACCGCGCCCTGCAGCAGGAAGTCGGACATTTGTTCTGCCACTTGCAGCGCCACGTTTTCCTGCGCTTCGACAGTCGATGCGCCGAGGTGCGGGGTGCAGACGACTTTGGGGTGGTTGAACAGTGCGTTTTCTTTCGCGGGTTCGACCTCAAAAACGTCAAGCGCCGCACCAGCCACATGGCCGCTATCAAGAGCCGCTTTGAGGTCGGCTTCCACAATCAGGCCGCCGCGCGCGCAGTTGATAAGGCGCACGCCTTTTTTCATCTTTGCAATCGCGGATGCGTTGATGATGCCCTTGGTTTTTTCGGTCATGGGGGTATGGATGGTGATGAAATCGGCGCGCTTGAACACATCGTCAAGCTCCACCTTTTCCACGCCGATCTCGATGGCGCGTTCATCCGACAGGAACGGGTCATAGGCCACGACTTTCATTTTCAGGCCGATGGCGCGGTCGGCGACGATGGCGCCGATATTGCCGCAGCCGATAACGCCAAGCGTCTTGCCGAACAATTCCTGACCCATGAATTTCGCTTTTTCCCATTTGCCGGCATGGGTCGAGGCGTTCGCTTGCGGAATGTCGCGGGCGAGGGCCATCAAAAGGGCGATGGTGTGTTCTGCTGTGGTGATCGAGTTGCCGAAGGGCGTGTTCATGACAACCACGCCGGTTTGCGTCGCGGCGGGAACGTCGACATTGTCGACGCCGATGCCAGCGCGGCCGATGACTTTCAGGTTCTTGGCACCCTGCAGGATTTCCGCCGTGACTTTGGTGGAGGAACGGATTGCGAGGCCGTCGTAATTGGCGATTTCAAGCCGCAGCTCTTCGGGCTTCAGGTCGGTTTTGACCGTGACATCGACTCCGCGCGCGACGAAAATCGCCTCGGCCTGCGGGCTCATTTTATCGCTGATAAGGACTTTGGGTTTCGCGGTTGTCATGGCGGCTTTGCTCCTGATTGATCTGCTGGAAGCATGATACGCCCGCGCGGGAGAGCCGTTCAAGCATTCCCATGCTGCGCCGCACAAAAAACAGTTTTATGAGCCATTTGGCCCTAACCCTGCAAATTTATTGCTTCTTTGGGGTATTTACGTGCTGAGTTATGAAAATTAAAGTGACAAAGCCTCAGCCGGAGAGTATATTCTCTCAATCATTCAATCGAGTCTGGAGTCGGGGTCATGCAACAGGAATTCAATACAAAAGCACAAAAGGTCGTCGACTGGAACGAATTCACGTCCAAGAAAATAGACCTCGAGAACAAGCAGTTCACATGGAAAGACCATCTGTTCGCTGCCTTCGTCGATGCGCCGTCAAAGGTTTATATCTGGGCGCGCCGCGGGTTTGGCGAAGCCGTTGACCAGTTCAGGGGCAAGCCCGCCGAAAAGGGCGATTACTATTTCGATACGCTCGGGAAAGAACAGCTGCGCGGCAAGACCTATTTCGATCAGGACACGCTCGAGGGCGACCTTGCCTATTTCGCCAAGCATGGCCTCGGCGCGAAATTCCAGGAAAAAGCCGCCGCCGTCGCGCGTCAGGCATTCGAGGAAAGCAAGGATTTCAGCGTGCTGGTGAAAACAGGCCAGTTCCAGAAATTCAGGGTCTGAGGCCTTTTTTCTTCAGGACTTCCACCATCTTGTCCGGAAAATCCGTGATGATCGAGACCACATGCGGGCCGATGCGCGGGTCGTCGAGCTTTTTGGCGAGCGCCTTGTCGTGCGCGGGGGCTTTGGTCGTCCAGATCATGATTTTTGCATCGGGGAAGGCCTTGCGCAAGTGCTTTACCTTGCGCGCCGTCAGCGAGCCTGCCGTCATCACAAAGAAATCCGGCTTCACTTCTTTCGCCGTCTTGCTGTTCACCACTTTTTTGCTGAACTGGATGTAGCGGCTGGTCTTGTTGTCCGTCCACGGATAGATGCGGGTGCGGCCCTTGCTGTAGCGTGCAAAAATAAACCCGCATTTTATTTCGGGGTCCAGCTCGCGCACTTTCTTGATGGATAGATGATCGAAAGAGGTCAGGACGATCTGGTCCTTGGTGATTTTACCGGCCTTGATGGCGGCGTTTATTTCCTTCAGCACAGGGCCGACGGAGTTGTTGCCCT
>JAYUPV010000029.1:0-4494 GCA_043759865.1 Alphaproteobacteria bacterium
CGGCACGTTCATGCTTCGCCTGCCGGGGCGCAAGCGCTATGAATACGCCCCGCCAGTCAAGGATTTCAACGAGGCCGACGGCATGTTCATCCATTATTACGACAGTGCTATGAAGCAGGGCTCGCGCACCCTTATCAGCAAATCGCTGGCCGACTTTTTCCTGCGCAAGGAACTGACCCTTTCGGGCGACCTGAAGGTTGCCGAAGTCACCCGCGACGGCACATATATAATGGTGAAGATGGTCGAGGCGCAGGACCCGAATGACGGCTCCCTCACCCTCGCCCTCACCGAAAAGCCGCTGGCGCTGAAAAAATGGCGCATCGTTGACCCGCAAGGGATGATAACCGAGGTCGAACTGTTCGATATTGCCACGGGAATTCAGCTGGATCGCGACATCTTCCGCTACTACGACCCCGAGCATACGAAGTCGCGGTACAATTAAACCCGATTCGCTACAGAACATTGAAATTATTAGAAAATTCCGGTTTCCTTGCCTAATTACGAAAATTTGCCTATAATAGTTAAATACTGTAAACCATCGGTCCACGGGTTAACTGCAATTTCAATTCGATAGAGGGTATTTCGCCATGGCTGACGAAAACAAACGTGAAACCAATTCCGAACCTCCTGTCGACAAAACGCCCGATGCAGTCGTACCCACACCGCCCGCAAACGATGCTACCGCTCCCGTGGTGGCAAAAGACGAAAAGAAGGTGGATGCCGTAGATCCGGTGACACCCGCGCCCGTGGTTGCAGAAACGACAGCGCCTGACGCGGACAATTCCAAATTTGGCGGCAACCGCGCAGGGGCGACCCAGGCTGTGGTTGCGCCCGAGCTCGACAGCAGCATGACGCCTCCTGTCGTCGCGACCACCACACTCCCCGATGCAACAAATAATGCAGTCGTTCCCGATGCGGTCGTGCTGCCCAATCCTGTGACACCCGCACCGGAAAAACCCAAATCAGCAACCCCCGCTGATGGCACCGTTGCCACGGCTGAAATGCCCGCAGGCGAAGTCACCGCGACCGGCGAAAAGCCGAAGCCCACGGAAAAAACCGTCACCACGCCGGAAAATACGGCTGGCCAGCCCGAGGAAACCGCCGAAGAGCGCGAAACGCGCCTGAAGGCCACAGAAGCAGAAGCCATCAAGAAAGCAGCGACTGCGAAGCCTATTGAAGTCAAACAGCAACCCACCATGAGCGACGCCGAGAAAGCCGCCATGGAAGCGCAAAATGCGCTCGATGCCTCGAAAGATATGGCGACCCAGAAATACCGCGCCATCTACGAGAAACGCGGTTATATGGGCAAAATGAGCGGGGAATGGGGCGTCGCCGATGTGGACGACGAGCTGAAAAAAGCCCTCGGCGAAACCGGCACGATCGAAGACAACAAAAAATACGGCCTCGATTTCAAGCTGCCCACCGGCCAGACCATCGAATGGCACCGCAACATGGGCGGCTCCGAGTTCATCGGCATGACCCGCAAAACCGGCACTTTCGACCTGAACGCGGCGCATGCGGTGGTCGCGGCCAGCAAGAGCAAAGGCTGGATGACGATCAACGTCCACGGCACGCCCGAGCAGAAAGACATGATGTGGCTCGAAGCACAGCGCCAGAAAATTGAAGTCCTCAACCACCAGCCTGCCCTGAATTCGAAATACCGCCAGATGTGGGAAGCCGAGCAGGACGCTACCCCCGGCGCAACGCCCGGACCGAAGCAGACGCCTGCCCCGGATGCCGAAATGAAACAATCCACCCAGGCCCCGGTCGAAATGCAGGCGCCCGCGCAGGTCAACACTGCCGCAGACGGCGACAAGATGGACGGCAGCAAAAAAGACATGGGTAAATTCGTCAAGGCCGATGCCTTGCCGAACAACGGCCAGCCGGTCGAGCCCGAGATGAGCGAAAAAGACCGCCAGCTGGCCTTCATCGACCGCAAGATGGAACAGTTCAAAGGCGATGACGAGGCAAGCGTTGCCAAGCGCAAAGGCCTGCAGGAAATGAGGGACGCTATCGAGGGCAAGAACCCCGCGCCGGTGGTCGACGCCGATGTTTCGGCAGATGCCGCGAAAGAAGGCGTCAAACTGCCCGCAGTGAAAGCTGCGGACGCAGCCGCGCCCGCAGCCAAGGCAATGGAAACGCCCGAAGGCAACCTGTCACTGTCCTCCTATCTCGACCGCGAGCTGAAAAACCCGAAAAACAGCGCCGAAATCACCCAAGGCCTGCAGGAAATGAAGGGTGCGCTCGACGAAGGCCGCATCAAGGAAGGCGATGTCGATGTTGCCAAGCTGAAAACCGAAGCAGGCGGCATGGTCTCGCGCGAGCAGTATACGGCGATTGCCGACAGCCTCGAGGAGAAAAACCCCGACACCAAGAAATTCTCGCGCCCCGCCGCTGCCGCGGTGGCTGAAGCTGCCGCGGAAGGCGAAAAGCCGGCCGTCGCGGTGGCCGAAGTCGTGGTGGCAGGAGGCGGCACCAAGAAAACCGTCACGGCGGGTGCACCGAAAAACGCCTGATAACGGGTTGAAAACTTGACTTTTGCGGGCTCATCCCTATGTTGCGGATGAGCCCGAAGTCTTTCCCCCGAAAGTCTTTTAGAGGAACTTTTTTTGACCGGCAAGCCTGAAACCTCCGACCTCCCCCAGCCACGCCCTACCACCGCGCGCGTGCTGTCCGTCGATGAAATCGCGGAAGACACGCGCATCTACCGCCTCGACACGGGTGCGGAGCTGCCCCACCGCGCGGGGCAATATGCGCTGCTGCATGCGGAAGGTTTCGAGCCGCGTGAATTTTCTATCGCCTCGCCGCCCGAGGTGGGCTATCTCGAATTTCACGTCAAATCGACCGGGCGCGGTTTGAGCGCGCATATCTTCGAACATTGGGTCGCGGGCAGCGAAGTCACCGTGCAGGCGCCTTATGGCGACCATTACTGGCGGCCGTCGTCGCGCCCGTTGCTGGCGCTTGCGGGGGGCGTCGGCATCGCGCCCTTAAAAGCGATTATCGAGGCGCATTTTGCCTATGCGAAACACAGCCCCGCGCATTTGTACTGGGGTGTGCGCGATGCCACACATCTTTACCTCGACAAGTTTTTCAAAGGCATCGGCGACCGCTATCCCGAGTTCCATTACGTGCCGCTGCTGGCGGAAAAGACCGCAGGTTCTGCTTTCCGCACCGGCTACATCGCACCCGCGCTTGAAGCCGACTTCACCACGCTTGCCGGTTTCAACATTTACATCGCAGGCCCCCGCCCGATGATCGAGGCCACCCTGCCCGCCCTGCTCGCGAGAGGCGCTGAAAAAGACAACCTGTTCAGCGACGCTTTCGGGCCTTAACATATTGAGAATTCCGGTTTTAAATAACTGGGAAAAACACCCGCACGCCGCTATAATCACCCCATGATCGGAAGCGAAATAGAGCACCTGATGAAACTGATTGCGCGGCTGCCGGGGCTCGGGCCACGGTCGGCGCGACGGGTGGCTTTGCATCTGTTGAAAAACCGCGAGACGCTGATGCTGCCGCTGGCGCAAGGTCTCAACAAGGCCGCCGATGTCATCGAGGAATGCCCCGAATGCCACAATCTCGACAGCCAAATCCCCTGCACCATTTGCGCCAGCCCAGCGCGCGACGCTGCGATTTTGTGCGTGGTCGAGGATATCGCGGATTTGTGGGCGGTCGAAAAAACCGGCTCGTACAAAGGTTATTATCACGTGTTGGGCGGCACACTGTCGGCGCTGGACGGCATCGGGCCGCAGGATCTTTCCATCCCGCATTTGCTGGAGCGCGCGGCGGACGACCGCGTGAAAGAAGTCATTGTGGCGCTGAACGCCACCATCGACGGCCAGACGACCGCGCATTATATCGCCGACTGTCTTGTCAACTGCGGCGTCGCCGTGACGCAGCTGGCGCATGGCGTGCCGATGGGCGGGCAGATTGATTACCTTGACGACGGCACGCTCGCCACGGCCCTCAAGTCGCGAAAGGCTGTATAGCCTTCCATGAGAAAGCACATCCCGCAGGACCTGTCGCATGTGGACAGCTGGGTCTTCGACCTCGACAACACGCTGTATGACGCCGAGACGCATGTTTTCGTCGAAGTCGGCGCGAAGATGACCGATTTCGTGGCAGGCCACCTGAAAATCAGCCGCCCGGAAGCGGATATCAAGCGCAAGCATTTCTTCAAAACCTATGGCACCACGCTGCGCGGGTTGATGAGCGAGCATGAAGTCGAGCCCGATTTTTTCCTGAAGCATGTCCACGACATTGACATCACCAAAGTCCCCGTTTGCGAAATCACCAAAGAGCGTCTTGCCCACCTGCCCGGCAAGCGGTTTGTGTTCACCAACGCGCCGCGCGCCTTTGCCGAGGATATGCTGGCGCATCTTGGCATCGCGCGGCATTTCGAGGGGGTTTTTGCCATCGAGGACGCAGCTTACTGGCCGAAGCCCAAGATTGAAACCTATCATGTGTTCCTGAAGAAGCACGGGGTCGACCCCG
>JAYUPV010000030.1:0-6684 GCA_043759865.1 Alphaproteobacteria bacterium
CGACATCCTGACCAAGATCTCCGGCTAACATTTCTGCGGGATCAACGAAACAAGAGCCCGCCCCCAAAAGGCGGGCTTTTGTTTAACTTGCTCCCAAAAGTTAAAACTGCTTTTGAATAGACACTTTTTATTAACCCCGCTTTAATGACAATACGCCAACATCAGGCAATGGCGGGGTCGCAGCTGGAATTCTAAAAGGGTTCAAGGGCAAGGTATTTAGTCATGAAAAAACCATTCACACGATTTATCAGGAGCCTCAGGGGCGCGACGGCCATCGAATACGGGCTGATTGCGGCGGGCATCGCAGTTGCGATTGCCGTCGTGGTCTTCGCACTCGGAAGCCAGCTCAACACTTTCTTCGGCGATACGCTGATGAAGCTGGTGGGCGGTTAAGCTTGGGCTAAAAAGTTTTCTTTAAAAGAGACCCGCTCGCCCGGCGGGTCTTTTTTATGCGAATGCCGACAATTCGAGGCGAATAGAAGCGATTTTTAAGCAGCTTTTAAACGCGCGAGGGTAATATTGTACAAGGGGCCTAAAACAAGCATGACCGTTATTATCCTGACCTGTGCCGTATTCGTGATAACGCTGCTCTGCTGCGTGTCGGATGTCCGCTCCCTGCGCATTCCCAATATCTATTCCGTGCTTATCATCGCGGGCTTCGCCGCTGCTTTTCTTGTCGCACCGGAAAATTTCGGGGTGTTATGGCATCATCTGGGCGCCCTTGCTGCGGTATTTATCGTGACCTATATTATGTTTATCGTGGGCATGATGGGCGGTGGCGACAGCAAGCTCGGCTCGGCGCTCGCGCTTTGGGTCGGCATCAAGGGAGTCATCATTTACGTCTTCTGGATGGCGGTGGTGGGCGGAGTGATTGGCGGGCTATCCCTGTTGATTAAGAAGAAAAAACCCTTCGCCAAGCCTCTCGCCGGCAGCTGGCTTGAAGCCGCGCAAGAGGGCAGGAACGAGATTCCATATGGCGTTGCCATAAGCATCGGCGCGTGGGTCGCTATGTTGCAAACCGGCTTCATCACTAAACAATTGGATGAACTTCTTAGAACAATCCATTAAGAATCCACATTTTTTTTCTGGACAAGACACGGGTTTATCGTGCAACAATGAAATCGGAGTACTACTCGATTTGGATCGATTTGGGGAATTGTAATGAATAAAAGTGTTTTGATGATCATGGGCGGCGCACTGATGGTGGCGATTGTCGTTGCCATGCTCGTGCAGGCGAAACTTTCGCCCAAGACTAAAAAAGACGTGGATGTCTCCAACCAGATACTCGTCACCAACAAGCAGGTTTTCACCGGCGAGAAGCTGAAGCCCGAAGACGTCCATTGGGAACCCTGGGCGTCGGGAGGCATCTACAAGGGTGTGTTCAAGCACGAAGACTATCCCGACGACAAGACTCCGCCCGACATCTATGACACGCCGTTGCGCCGCTCCCTCGAAGCAAGCGAGCCCGTGACGACGCAGGCGCTGATCCCCGACATCAAGGGCGGCAACAACTTCCTCGCGGCCACCATCAGCCCCGGTATGAGGGCGGTCGGCTTGCGGGTCGACGCCATCACTTCGGTCGGCGGCTTCGTGGCCCCCGGCGACAATGTTGACATCATCCTGTCCTACCCGACCAGCCTGCCCGACCAGCTGCAGGATGTCGGCAAAACTCTTTTCGGCCGCTTCGCCAGCCAGACGGTTCTTTCCAATATCAAGGTTCTCGCCGTCGACCAGAGCTTCAAGGACGAAAACCGCGAAGCCAAGGTGTCGAAGGTCGTGACGCTCGAAGTGACAAGGGAACAGGCCGAAGTCCTCGCCATGGTCTCGCAGATGGGGGAAATCTCCCTCGCCCTGCGGCGCATCGGCGAAAAGGATACGGCTGAATCGACCGCCACGCCTCTCACGACCGAGGCGCGCACATCGGAAATTTTCCGCGCCATGCAAAACACGGGCGCGGCAGGCACTGTCAGGGTTTATAACGGCGCGAACATCCAGAACATGCAGGTTCGCGAGACTGCCAAGTAAGTGACGGCCCGTCCGCGTCAGCGGATTTCGGGTAAGAGATACAGGGGAAGTAAAATGAAACACGGTGTATCGAAAATCCTTATGGTTGCGGCGGCTGTGGTGCTGTCCGCGGGCATTTCGATTGTGGCGCACGGCGCGACGGCGGAGATCGGCCAGACGGTGACACTCACCGCAGGCAAGGCCGAAACCATCGCTCTGCCGGGGGCAGCCGCCGACATTCTGGTCGCCAACCCGAGCATCGCCGATGTGGGTTCGCTCCGCGCCGACCGCCTCTATGTGGTGGGACGCGGCGTGGGCGACACGAACATCCTCGCTTTCGACGCCGAGGGCAAGCAGATGGCCGATATCGCCGTGCATGTCAGCGTTGACGACGACACGCTGCGCAAGACACTGAAAGAGCTGTTCCCCAAGGAACGCGTCGAGATCAAGACGGTCAACAACAGCGTCGTATTGAAGGGCACGGTTTCGACCCCCATGGTCGCCAACCAGGTGCGCGACCTTGCGCAACGCTTTATCGGCGCTGCCGCCACCAACCGCACGCTTGTCGATATCATGACCGTGCGCGGCGAACAGCAGGTGATGCTGAAGGTGAAAGTCCTCGAAGTGCGGCGCGACGTGCTGCGCGAAATGGGCATCAACCTGAACCTCGCCTCGCAGGACATATCAACCGCGGCCGGCTTCGGCATTTCCGGTACGCAGTTCGGCTCGGGCGTACTCGAGCTTTTGCAGCGCGGCAGCTTCGGCCCGCTTTCCATCGAGGCAGAAGGGCTTGAAACCCACGGCGTGCTCAGCACCCTTGCAGAACCGACGCTCACCGCGATTTCCGGCGAGAGCGCGGGCTTCCTTGCGGGCGGCGAGTTCCCGATACCGGCCTCGCGCGACGCGCAGGGCAACGTCACCCTCGAATTCCGCCAGTTCGGTGTGTCGCTCAGCTTTATCCCGACCGTGCTGGGCGAAGAAAACATTTCCCTCCAGCTCACCTCGGAAGTCTCCGAAAGATCCGACGCCGACGGCGTGACGCTGCAGGGCACGCTCATTCCGGGTCTGTCCGTCCGCCGCGCACAAACGACGGTGCAGATGGCGTCAGGCGGCACGATCATGATCGCGGGCCTGTTGCGCTCCACCTCGACCGAGGGGCTGAACGGGTTGCCGGGCTTCAAGGACCTGCCGATCCTCGGCGAGTTGTTCAAGTCCAAATCCTTCCGCCGTGGCGAGTCCGAGCTTGTGTTCCTTGTGACGCCCTATCTGGTCGAGCCCTTCGCCGACCAGCAGGCCGAACGCGTGACCCGCAACGACAACGACCTGCTGCATTCCATCCTGCAAACCGGCAAGAACGGCGCACCCGTGACCGCGCCCGCCACAATGCCGGGCAAGGGCGGGCTGAAGCAGGGTGATGCCCCCGTTTCGCCGCAGCCTGTCCGTCAGGAAAGGACCTACCCCCGTCAGGGCGAAGAAAACCGCACTGCGGGCGAGAAAAAAGCCGATGCTTCCGATGTCTGGCGTCCGCGCTCCGTGCGCGAGAGGCAGACGGCCTCGGCAGGCGCTCCGAAGGGACAGTTCTATGATGATGGAACGCCCGCCCTTATCGGCGCGCCCGTCGGCGATGTGGAACAAGCACCCTTTATGGCGGCCGACCATCCGGCTCTGACCCTTCCTGTCGACGGCAAACTCGCGCTGAACGACGATAACGGGTTGCCGGAAGCCGCCACCATCACCCCGTTGCCGCGCCGCAAGCCCGTTATGGGCGGCGACAAGCAGGCGAAGCTAGCTCCCGTAAAGCTGTCGGCCATCGAGCCGGCTGCCGGCGAGCAGACAAAAGCCGCGCCTGCCGCAGGCGGAGAAAAGGCGGTCGAGGCCAAGTCCAAGCTTGCTGCTGTAACCGTACCGCTGCCCCGCCGCAAGCCGGTGACACTGACGGCGGCTCCGGCGCTGTCGAACACCTTTATGAACAGCCTGAAGAAAACTTATGGCAACCGTGTCGCCGCCAAGCTGGGCGAAGGACAGTCTTACGGCTATATTGTAGATTAAGGGAGAATCAAAGATGCGTTCCACCCGCTTTTCCGCTCTGTGCTGCATCGTCCTCGCGGGCGTCAGCCTTGGCGCGTGCAACATGACCACGCCATCAAGGGTCGTGACCAGCACCATACAGGTCGAAGACTATATGAAGACCGTGCTGCTGCCGGTTCATAGCGTCGACAAGCTGGCGGTTGATGTCGCCGCCAACGATTACCGCCGCAATTCCAAAAGCAGCGCTGCGCTGGTCGTGCCCTACCTGAAGGGCCGCAAGAACAGCATGGCCGAAGCGAAGCGCGCGGGTGCCGCCTACCAGAAAGCCTTTGCAGGCTTTGGCCTGAATGTGACGGATGTCAAATACGCGCCGACGCTCGACGAAAACGCGGCGCACAATGCGGTTCTCGCCTATACGGCGACCATGGCGCATCCGCCGCGCCATTGCACGCGCATGCCGGGGGCGCGGGGCACCGAGGGTCTTGAAAGCATCGAGAGCTATACGGTCGGCTGCGAAATGTCGACGCTGGAAAGCCGGATGATCACGCGGCCCGAAGACCTGATGGGCGTTGCGGGTTCGCCCGACTCCCTGTCGCGCCGCGAAGGCCCGATGGTGGAAGGTTATATGTCGGGTCGCACCAACCCGTCGATACAGGGCGTGACCAATTCGAGCGGCGCTGTCACCGGCGGCGGTACGAGCGCGGGCCAGACGACAACGCCGACATCACAGTAAGGGAGCGGGATGAGCGAAATAACGGCATCATTGCTGCCATCCTCGCGGGTCGATTTTTTTGTGCTCGACGAGGGAACGGAGACGACGGCAAAACAGCTGGCGTCCGACTGGCGTTTTGCGCGCGTCGGCATGCAGGTGGTTCAGGGCGGCATCGAAGCGGCCGTTGCGGCTTACGGCCAGCAGGCTTCGCCTGAAATCATCATCATCGAGACCAACGACATCTCGGAAAACTTCATCGCCCAGCTCGGGCAGCTGGCAGGCGTCTGCGCCGAAGGCACCGAGGCCGTCATCATCGGCCCCATGAACGACGTCCACCTTTACCGCAGCCTCGTCGGCATGGGCGTGCGCGATTATCTTGTCCGTCCCGTGCCGGAAGAAGACCTCGTCACCGTTATCGCCAAAGCGCTCGTCGCCAAGCTCGGCCTTGCGGGTGCGCGCCTTGTGGCCGTCATCGGTTCCAAGGGCGGCGTCGGCACCACGACCGTCGCGCAGGCGATCGGCTTCAGCGTCGCGGATACGTTCAAGCAAAAAACCATGCTGATGGACGCAGCAGGCAGCTCCGGTTCCCTCGGAATCGCTTTCGGTATGGAGCCGATGGCGCCGCTGATCGAGGCTGTGCGCATCGGTACTTCGGGCACGGAAGACGACGTCAAGCGCCTCATCCAGCCCTCCGGCGAACAGCTTTCATTGCTTGTCTGCGGCGGCGAGCCGATACTGACCGACACACC
This sequence comes from Alphaproteobacteria bacterium, assembly GCA_043759865.1. GTDB lineage: Bacteria > Pseudomonadota > Alphaproteobacteria > Micavibrionales > UBA2020 > JAPWJZ01. The sequence continues at coordinate 5,494 of JAYUPV010000030.1, forward strand.
CGACGCCGACAGTTTCAAGGCGCTCCTGAACCGCCTCATGCAAAGATATCCCGTGGTGGTGATGGATCTTTCCTCGACCACCGCCGCCATCCGCAAGCGCATGATCGCGCGTGCGGCGCATATCGTGCTTGTCACCACGCCGCTTTTGCCCTCCGTGCGCAACTGCCGCACGCTGCAAAACGAAATTCGCCATATTCGGGGCGGCTTCAAGGAACTGGATGTGGTCGTCAACATGCAGGGCATGGCCGGCGCTGAAGAAGTCTCTGCCAAGGACATCAAGGCCGCGCTCGATCGCGATGTTTCCGCCGTTATCCCCTTTGCGCCCAAGATATTCCTGCAGGGCGAGGCGCTCGGCAAGCCCCCTGGGCAAAACAAGGCCGCAGCCGATATTATGAAGGTACTGACGCCGCTGGTCGCGCGCGCCGCCGGTGTTGCACCGCCGAGCGAAGCGGATGGCAAAAAAGAAGGCGGCTCGAAGGGCTTTTTGAAAAGCCTTGGCATCAAGAAATAGAGAAGGAGCTGCTTAAGAGATGTTCGGCAAGCGCTCAGACACATCACCACCCGCAGGCGGCGCGCCTCAGGCACCCGCCGCAGTACCGACTCCGCCGCCCGCCCCGGCTACGCCTCCTCCTCCTGCGCCGGCCGCAGCCGCACCTGCCGCAGGCGGCGCCAAGCCGCCCGAGGCTCCGAAACCGGCAGCCCCTGCAGCCGCCAAGCCGCCGGCTCCTGCCGCCCCAGCCGCAGCCGTTGTCGCCAATCCGCGCATGGACCGCGCGCGCAAGCGCATCTGGGCCGACTTGCGCGACGGCATCGACCTGAAATCACTTTCCCGCATGGATGCGGAAGCGGCGCGGACCGAAATCACCTCCGCCGTGCAGGAAATCGGCCAGTTCCGAGGCCTTGATGTCACGCCCGCCGAGTTGCAGCAAATCGCGAAAGAAGCCGCCGACGACATGCTTGGCTTCGGCCCGCTCGAAGAGCTGCTCGCCATGGACGGCATCGCCGATATCATGATCAACGGCCCGAAAACGATTTACATCGAATTGAAGGGCAAAATTCAGGTTGCGCCCATCGAGTTCCGCGACAACCAGCACCTTCTGACCATCTGCCAGCGCATCGTGGGTGTCATCGGACGAAGGGTCGATGAAAGCTCGCCGATATGCGATGCGCGCCTGCCGGACGGCTCCCGCG
>JAYUPV010000031.1:0-6888 GCA_043759865.1 Alphaproteobacteria bacterium
ACAAAATTGTGGCGGTGCCGGCCGACCGCGAAGCGTCGCTCGGGCAGTTCCCCGACAGCCAGTACAAAAGCAGCTATTTCTGCTTCCAGCACGAGCTGGGGCATTTTGTTGTGCCGAAAGCACATGGCAAGGTGGAAGGCGCGCGCGAAGAAGACTGGCGCGAAAACGCCGCCGATTTTTTTGCCGTCACGCGCGGCATACAGGCGGGCGTGTTCGACAAGAAAGACATCATCGACCAGGCGACCAACCGCAGTATGTCGGCGCTGTTGTCCTTCGGCGACATCAACCACATCACCACCATGACGCTCGACGCCGTGGCCATCAACCCGAAAAGCATCGATTTCCTGTCGCTGTCCAAGGGAGACATCAAGGCCGTTTCGATGCAGCACGCCAACGCCTTTGAATTCAATGCAAAGACGCACAGCCAGTTTTCGGACATGATGAGCGCGGGGAAATCGGTTTTTGACAACGACGACAAGGAACAGGCGGTCAAGACACGCCTCAACATCCTGCACGACATCTGCCGCGACGCGCCCGCCAATTCGCAAAGCTTCTATCTCGCCGCGCGCATATTGGACAAGGTGATGGAACTGGGTGCTGTGACCAACGGCAAGGAAAGCGTCAAGATCGACACCTCGGGCGACGAATGGAAAAAGACCAGAGACATTATCGCCGAGAAAACCGGCGACCGCGACATCGGCGGGAAAAAGGCGCTGGAAAGTTCGAGCTTCCTGAAGCCCGAGGCGAAGCAGCAGGGCTTCGTGTCCCTCGTGCGCAATAAAATCAAGCCCCTTAAAATCTGAAAATAAAAACCGGAATCAAGCCGGCCCGCCGCTTGCGCCGCCGCCGCTGCCGCCACGCTTTTTGAACGTCGCTTTTTCGGGGGCGGCGGTGTCCGCCCCCCGGTCTCCGGTGAGAGCAATGACGATGCGCTTTGCCTCGGTCGCGAGGATCAGCGTTACCATGCTGTTAAAGCCTTTTTCTTCCGCATTCTGGCGCGGTGTCTTGCCCTTGTCATCGATATTCGAGGTCGCGACACCCGCATCGAGCAGCAGCGCCGCCGCCTTGAGGGAGTCGTTGTTGGCGGCGACGGTCAGCGCGTTCGCGCCTGATTTTGCAATGGCGTGGATGTCTGCGCCCTTTGCGACCAGCGCCTTCAGCGCGTATTCGCTGTTCGCCATTGCCGCCCACATGACGGGCGTGACGCCGTCTTCATCAGCGGCCTTGGCGTTTGCGCCCCCCTTAATGAGGATATCGAACATTTCCTGCCGCTCCATGCCGGGATGAGTCAGCATGCCGGTGGCTTTGTCGAGCCCGGGCAGGGTCAGCATCATGATGGAGAATTCGAGCGCGGTCTGGTCGGTGCGGTTGCGCGTTTCAAGGTCGGCCTTGGCATCCACCAACGTTTGCAGCATGGTGACATCGGACTTCATGATCATGCGCTGCACGACGGTGTTGCCCGACTGGTCGCGCAGTTTCGAGCTTGCGCCTTTTTCCAGCAGCTTTTTGACGGCGTCGGCCTTGCCTGCACCGGCCGCTATCATCAGCGCGGTTTCGCCCTTGTCGTTCTGCCCGTCAAGCGGCGCGCCTGCGGCGATCATGCCTGCGATGGTGCCCGGATTGCCTTCGCGCGCGGCGGCGAGGAATTCCTCAAGCGTGGGGACGTGCCGACGCGCAACGGGTGCTGCGGCTGCGTTGAAATTTCGATTCAGAAGGGATTCAGCCGCCTCGGACTGCCCTCTTTCCGCCGGTGCCAGTGCCGACCTTCTGTCGCTCATTGCACGGGGCCCTTCTTCTTGAATTTCGCCTTCACGGGTGCGTCGAGGCCTTCGCCGCCGCCCAGCTGCAGCGTGGCGATTCCATTACCGATACGCCTGCCATAGGCGTTGTCGATGAGGTTGACGACATGCTGGTGGCCTTTCAGCTCGGCATGGCGGCGGGCGGAATGGCGGCGCGGGTCGGGCGGGTCGAGCGGCACATTCCAGTCGATCAGCAGTTTCGCCGTGCCGCCTGCGCCCTCGATGGCGGAGAAAATCAGCGGCGTCATGCCGTGGGCATTCCATGTGTCGAGCGGCGCGCCTTTGTCCTTCAGCTTTTGCAGGGCATAGGTGTTGTCGGCCTGCGCCGCCCACATGACGGGCGTGGTGTTGGATTTCACGGGGTCGGTGGTCGTCTTGTTGCCGGACAGGTAATCAACCCCGAGGTCCATCAGCGTATCAAACATGCGGTCGTCGCGCTTTTGAATGACCACATCGAGCAGGCTGTCGCCTCCCTTGTCGCGTGCGTCAATCTTCGCACCGTGTTTTTTCAGCAGCCGCACCATGCCGTGATGCCCGTGCATACCGGCGATGCGCAGGGCGGTGAAGCCCTGATCATCGGCTATTTCCTTCGATGCCTTACGCTCCAGCAGTTTTTCCGCGATAGCCTCCTGCCCCGCTTCGGCCGCCACCATCAGCGCGGTGAAATCAAAATCATGCTTCACATCAGGGTCGGCTTTGTTGTCCAGCAGCAGCGTGACCATGCGCAGGTCCTTGTTGCTGACGGCAAGAACGATGGCGAAGGCTTGCAGCGTGCCGGGCTTGTCGGGATTGGCACTCGCTTTCAGCAGCACTTCCACCATGTCGTGTTTCTGCTGCCGCACCGCGTCGACCAGCAATGTATCGCTGAAGCCGTCGACCGCGTTCGCAAGTTCGGGCTGTGCTGCCAGTATCAGTTTGACCTGCGCCACATCATCGGCGCGGGAGGCGGCGAAAATATCTTCCCAGACAAACTGGGCGGGCGAGGACGATGTCGCCGTCTCGAAAGCGGCGTTCAAATCCAGCGGCAGATTTTTCGTTTTTGGCGGCATTAAATTTCCCAGCCTTTAAAGGCATTTACCCTGTTCTTTTATAACCCGTGGGGGCAAAAAAGTCAATGTTTATGTAAATTAACAATTTGGCTGCATATTGACATATACATCCACCTGTAATATCTATGAAAAATCTTAAATAACAGGGCCTGCCGTGAAGCCGAAAGACAACAGCGCATCCGCCTTCAATTTCGACGCCGCCGTCCGCGCGGCGCAAAAAGACTATCCCGCCGAAACAAAGCCTGTGACTTTCATCAACCTGTCGGCCTCCGGTGCGATCGAAAAAATCGGCGCATGGCTCGCTTCAGTCGCGGGAGAGGCCACGACAGCGGAGCATATCGCCAGGCTTGCGGCACAGGTGGCGGCCAAAAACGCCGTCATGCGTTTCTCCCACCTCTCGGGGCAAATGATGCTGGCGAGCAGCAGCAAGCCGAAATCGGCGTATCTCGGCGCCAGCGCCGCGCGCGAGGCGGTGTTCGCCTTCGACCACGAGCTTGGCCATGCCGTGACACAAAACGGCGTGACCGCGCAGGCGAGCACACAGCCGCGCCTGCATGAACAGGCGCAAAGCGAAATTGCCGCCGATGTGTTCGCCATCCTGCGCGGGCTTTCGCGCGGCACGATGAGCCGCTCCGAAGCGCGCAGCATTTCACTTGCCCGCGCCATGAAAACGCCGGGCGCGCATTCGACCGCGCAGGCGATCGACGCGCTGCTGGACGAAAAGACCGATGCCGACATCGCACACCTCAGCCCCGCCGATATCAAGACGACAGCAGACGCCTATGCCGCAAAATTCACCCCCGCTTCCGGCGAGCTTGAAGCGCTGGCGCGCAAGCTTCAATGGGTGAAGATGGAAGAAACCGCCCCCGCCGCCGAAAACACCGACCCCGGACTGCGCGACAAGCTTAAAAAAGTTTTCGGCAACATTACGGGCCAAGGCCCGAAAGCCGTGCGTCCGCCTGAAACCCAGGGCAGGCTGCGCCGCCTGACGAACGCCGAATGGCTCGAAAACGTCGCCGATCTGCTCGCTACCGCGCCGCTAGGATCGCTTGCCGCACATACCGCCGCAAAAATTTTACAATCCGCGCTCGACACGGGCAAGGCGGGATATCCCGAGAAAAAAACTTTTGATGTTTCGGGTGCGAAGTGGGATGCGCTGCGCAAAAAGCTCAGGCCTTAAGCCGCGTCTTCCGCCTGTTTGCTGATTTTGATTTTCGAGATGCGGCGACCGTCCATCTGGCGGACTTCGAGCCGCCAGCCCTGCCAGTCCACATGGTCGCCCGCCGCAGGCATGCGCCCGAGAGCATGCAGGACAAAACCCGCGACCGTGGAGAAATGCCCGTCCTGCACGACATCAAGCCCGAGCTTGCCCGCGACATCGTAAATCGAGGCCGTGCCATCGACGGAAAATGTGCCGTCGGCCTTGCCGCGAATGGCGGGTTGCAAATAAGGCTCGTCCTGGCTCGGGAATTCGCCGGCGATGGCCTCCAGCAAGTCGATATGCGTGACCACGCCTTCGACCGTGTTCTGCTCGTTCGTCACGACAGCAAGACCCGCCGGATATTTTTTCAGGAATTCGAGCAGCGCCATCACGCTCGTCGTGTCTTTCACGAACAGCGGTTCTTCGAGCAGGTGGTCGAGCGAGTGGCGGTGTTCCCCCTCCAGCCAGTTGGCAAGAAACTCGTCCTTGCGGATAATACCGACCACATTGTCGAGCGTTTCATCGAAGGCGATAAGGCGCGAGCGTTCGGCCTTTTTCACGGCCTCGAAAATTTCCTGCGGCGGCGCCTTGATGTCGATGGACACAAGGTCGCGGCGCGAGGTCATGACGCTGCGTATCTGGCGGGTGGAAAGGTTCAAAACTCCGCGCAGCATTTCTTTTTCCGACTGCAACAGCGCGCCCGTTGCCGTCGCTTCCTGCAGCACGGCGTTGGCTTCCTGCGCCTCTTCCGCACCCTCCATGGGCTTTGCGCCCATGAGTTTCAGTATCGCATCGGCCGCGCGCTGGCGCACATCGGTCGAGCTGCGTACGCGTTTTTTCAATTTTGCCTGCGCGAACTGGTTGATGGTTTCGATGAGCAGCGAAAAGCCGATGGCGGCGTAGAGATACCCTTTGGGGATGATAAAGCCGAGCCCTTCGACAATCAGGCTGAAGCCGACCATGAGCAGGAAGCCGAGGCACAGCATGACCAGCGTCGGATGCTTTTGCAAAAACCGCGTCAGCGGCGAGGCGACCGCTATCATGATAAGAATGGCGATGACCATCGAAGCGATCATAATCGGCAAATACGGCGTCATTCCGACCGCCGTAATAACGGCATCGATGGAGAACACGGAATCAAGCACGAAAATCTGCGTGACCACCATCCAGTAATTCGCGCGGTAGCCGCCCTTGACGCCGCCGTGCGAGCGCCCTTCGAGCCGCGCGTGGATTTCCATGGTCGCTTTCCACAACAGGAACACGCCGCCCGCCAGCAGCAGCAGGTCCTTACCGGAAAATGCCGTGCCGTAAACGCTGAACAGCGGCGCGGTCAGGTGCGTCATCCACGCAAGAGCCAGCAGCAAGACAATCCGCATGCCAAGCGCTAGCAAAAGCCCTATGCGCGACGCGCTGTCACGCTGCTTCGGCGGCAGCCGCTGCGCAAGGATGGCGATAAAAACCAGATTGTCGACGCCCAGCACCAGCTCGAGAAAAGACAAGGCAAACAGCCCTGTCCATGCCGTCGGGTCAAGCATCCATTCCATTTAAGGCAAAACCGTTATCAGGTTTTTTCCACCTGGCTGAAGTCCAGTTCCACGGGCGTCGAGCGGCCGAAGATGGAGACGAGGACTTTGAGACGGCTTTTCTGTTCGTCGATTTCCTCGACGACGCCGTTGAAGGAGTTGAACGGGCCGTCGCAGACTTTGACCTGCTCGCCGATGTCGTACATGACGGACGGACGGGGGCGGTCTGCGCCTTCCACAACCTGTTTCAGCAGGCGGGTGGCTTCAGCTTCGGAGATCGGCTGCGGCTTGGTGCCTGCGGCGCCGAGGAAGCCGGTGACTTTCGGCGTGTTTTTCACAAGGTGCCATGCGTCGTCGTTCATTTCCATTTTCACCAGCACGTAGCCGGGGAAGAACTTGCGCTCGGCGTTAACCTTTTGGCCGCGACGGACTTCCATCACTTCCTCGGTCGGAACCATCACTTCCGCGATGTACTGGTCGAGGCCGCGTTTTTTCGCGGTTTCAAGGATGGAGGATGCGACTTTTTTCTCGAAGCCGGAGTAAACGTGCAGGACATACCAGCGCTGGGCCATGATTTTGAACTCTTCTAAAACTTTTTAAGTGAATTTGCTGCCGAAAGTGAGGATGAACTTGACGCCGCTTGAAATCACCCAGTCGGCGAACAGCATGAACATCGACATGATGAACACCATGATGAACACGACGATGGTCGTGGTCGTCACTTCTTTGCGCGTCGGCCAGGTCACCTTCTGGGCTTCCTGTTTTACTTCGCGGGCGAACTGGGCGAGGTTTTTCGACATCTTCAATCTTACCTTTTGTTGTCTTCTCGTCAGGCTGGCAGGAGCGGAGGGACTCGAACCCCCAACCCTCGGTTTTGGAGACCGATGCTCTACCAATTGAGCCACGCTCCTCCATGCAGCCGTCTTGTATCACTGCCGAAGCAGCGGGTTTTTCCCCTGTGACCCCTCGTTTCCGGAGGGCCGGATTGGAGAAGTCTGAATTTGAGGGGATTTAACTTAGCCGTTTATATATCGCAGTTTTTTGCGAAATCAAAGGGAAAAATGGCCATATATATCGCCATGCGCAGTATCTGTATGTAAATTCACGGAAATGAGCCTCTTCAGGGCGGGCTGAAGGCTTTACGCGCCGCGATGATTTTGGGGTCGCGGACGTAATCCCAGATGGCGTCGAGCATCGTGTCGCTGCCATTCGCGTCGAGATAGCGAAGGGCCTTTTCGCCCGTGCCAATAAGCGGAATAGTATCAAGCGCGCCCAACCGCGCGGCCGAGCCGATGTTGAACGGCGCCCTTACACCG
>JAYUPV010000032.1:0-4661 GCA_043759865.1 Alphaproteobacteria bacterium
TCGATATCGGGAACGCTGATATCGGGTATGTCGGGCACTTCAAGCGTGCCGACATCAATCCCCGCCACATCGTTAAACGCACCATCAAGCCCGGAAAGATCCATGCCTGAAAGGTCGGGTGTGAGGTTGTCCATATCGAGGCCCACATCGGCCGCGACATTGTCGGGAATGCCAAGCGTGTCGTTAACAACCGAAGCGTCAACGCCATCGAACGCCGCCGCAGGGGTCGCCACATCTGTAACGGCGGCGCTTGCCGCTTCGCCCACATGGTGATGGTGGTCATGCGACAGCATGTCGGCGATCATAAAGCCAAGATAAATGTCGAGCGGGTCGATGCCGACATAGACGGGGCCGGAGGACGACGCGCCGTCGTATTTGCCGATCGAGGTGCTGGCCTTCTTGATTTCCTCCGCCTTGTGCTTGGCGAGCGTCTGCTGCACTTTCACGCCCTTTTGGGTCTTATCGAGGTCCGTCTTGATATCCATGCCGGGCTTGTGGCTGACGGCTTTGTCGAGATTGTAGATCGGCTCGTTCAGTTTTTTGGTCGTCGCCTCGAGGCCTTCGATACTCTTGCGCGCGCCCGCTTCGAGCTTGGTGAAACCCTCGACTTTGGCGCGCAGCTCGACCGCATGCGCCGGGAATTTCGTGCCGAGCGCCTTGACGGTTTCGTTGAATGAATCGCGGTCTTCGAGCAGCGACAGCAGGTTTTGCTTCAAGCCCTGCACAACCTGTTCTTCGGTCTGCACCCTGGGGGCGACGCCCTGCATTTCGCGGAAGGGTTTTTCGACTTCAAGCCTTTGCGCGACTAATTCCCGCACTGTCGCCTTGGCAGCGGCGAGGTTTGCGCGTTCCGTTGCCAATTGTTTTTGCTGGTCGGGGATGCTGACGCCGCCCTGCTCCGCTTCTTTCATCACCGAGCGCCCGTGACGGTAATGGCTGTTAAACAGCCATGACCAGGCATGGGCAAAACCTTTTTTCGAGCTGAAATAGGCGATAGAGCCTTCTTCCAGCTTCGGCGCGCCTTCAGCCGCTTCGGCATTGAACTTGTCGACAGGTTTCAGCGCTGCCGCCCTTGAGGCAACGCCACGGCCGATACCGCTCGCATTTTCGTCGGCGTTATTGACCTGCTGCTGTATTTCGCGCATGCGCTTTTGCAGGTTTTCCATCGGGCCATGCGTCGCTGTGAGCGCATTGAGGCGGATTTCCGACTGGCGGCTTTCGGTCATTTGCTGTGCGTAGCTTTGCACGAAATCGACGCGACCTTTGGTTGCTTTTGAAATCGCGTTCAGCGTTTCTTCGTCGAGCGAGGGCGACAGCACCGAGGTGGCAAAGCGCTCAGCCATGGTGGCGTAGAGTTTTTCCACCGGCGCGCGGTCGCTGCGGATGGACTTGATGGAAGATTCCAGTTCGCGGACGGCCTGGTTGTTGTCACGGATAAGCTGCTGGAAGGTGTCGCGTACTTGACGGGGACTGGGCACGGGGCGGAATCCTTTGCTGCTGTAGTTATGTCTAAATGTAGAGCAAAGTACCACACGTCATAATACGAGTCAAAAGTGATATGGCAATATCATTGCCTGCTGTTTTTGTTAGATTTTGTTATTTTTTACGGAAAATATAGCCCATAAATTTATCCCCTCTCCTGAAAAACGGGAGAGGGGACAAATGGAATTTCCTGTATCAGAAGTGGTAGGCGGCGCCAAAACGCAGATTATCGCCATCGGGGTCGGTGCCGCCTTCGCTTCCGTAGAACACATGCGCGTAATCAACCCGCACGCCGAAATTGTTGAAGACGGGAACTTCCACGCCAACGCCGAGCTCGAGCCCGTCGAAATCATCATCAACCGTGCCGCCGGCAGTGGTCGTTTCAAATTCCGTATTGGAATAGCCGATGATGCCGTAGGGCTTGATGCCGTTCATGTTAAGCGCGGTCAGACCGGGGCGTAAGCTGATGCCCCATTCATTGTTTTTGTCGATTGAGGCGAGCGCCGAAGAGTCATCGGCGGTGGACCATGCATAGTGCAGCTCTATCGCAGCGGTCAGGCCGGTATTGCCGGATTGGAATAAACCGGTCAGGTCATAGCCCGCGAACAAGCCCCAGTCGCTGCCATCAACGCCGAGATCGACGCCAAGGGGCGCATCGGTGTCGTTCCAGGTCCAGCCTCCGAAAGCGCCGACATAAAAGCCGCTAGCATTGGCAGCCGTGCTGTCGGTTGCCGCCATGGCGGGAACGCTTGCGAAAAGGAGTACGGCAAGAGCCGCTGTGCCGGCCAGCATTTTGATCTTGTTTTTCATGTGTTTTCACCTTGGTTACGAGATATCCGCGATGAGGCTGATGCCCCCGTTTTGATGGGGCTGTTGCCCCTGCTATCCGATGAACGCCCGAAGAAGAGTGGAGGTTCCAAATGAATCTTAGCACACGTGAATCGCGTGGCAATGGGTAACACCTTAAATATCGGCAAGGTTGGGGAATTACATTTTCAGCGCGGGTGCGCGCTTCACGGCAGCTGTGGTTTGAAGGGTGGCTTTTGCTTCGGCTACCGGCGCAGCAGGCGTTTCGGGGTTGGCGGGAGAGAGGAACTTGCTCTTGGCCTGCGTTTTCAGCACATCGTCATACCTGTCATGCATGTTCTTGAGGCCGGAGGCGATGTTCGGGCCCCAGTCGGCGGCGCGGTAGAACGGGTCGTCGAGCGGCTTGAAGCCCGGCAGTTTAAGGTAATTCGGGGTCAACGGAGAAAGGTCGCCGAGTTTTTCGATGTTCGAAACATCCATGGGTGCAAATTCCCTACCCTCTTTGACCATCTGGTCGACATGGTGAGGAATCAGGTTATTGTTCAGCCCCTGCCGGTTGTAAATTTGCGACAGGGTGGGGGCGAAATCGTTGACGCGCGCGATAAACCATTCGTCATAGGCGACGCGCTTGGCGCTGCCGTCCTTGACGGACTCGGGATCATGCTTCACGGCCTTGCCGTAAGCGCGGGCGATTTTGCCGAAGGCGCTGAGGTCTTCCTTCATGGCGTTCCATGTTTTGGGTTTTCCCGCTTCTTTCAGCTTCCACGCGATATCGACCGCCGTTGCCTGCGCGTCGGCTTCGATGCAGCGGTTGAACCACAGCTGCTCGATGGGCGACGGTATCGTCTGGGAAAAAGGCTCGAGGGTCTTGGTCACGTTCTGGCGATGGTGCTGCAGCTCGTGCGCCAGAACCCCCACGATCTCGCCGCGCGTTGCAAAACCCGCCACAACCACGGTGCCCGGTGAAAGCTGGTAGCCATCCTTCGAGGAGACACCGTGTATGTTGCCCGCTCTGCCGCCCATGTACAAAGGGCTCGGGTCGAGCTTTAATTCGGTGCCGTTTTTCTTGATGAGGTCCACCAGTTCGCGCCCTTCGGGGATGGTGGAGAGTTCTTCGAGCGCGTTGTTCAGCCGCATATTTTGCACCAGCGGCAACGCCGTCACCAGCACAGCGGGGTTAAAAATCGTTGTGGCGGCCGCATGCGCGAGGACGTTGAGATGACCGTCGATAGTAAGGATCGCGTCTTTCAACTGGCCAAGCGGGCGAGGTCCCGGTTTCGGCTGCTCAAAAGTCTTGAGCGCTTCCTGCATGCCGGGGACGTTTTCATACGACCGCTGATAGGCGTCCTGTTCACCTGTCATTCCTGCACTCACACCCCTGTGTTTGCCGCGACCAAAAAAAGACTCGACCTATACAGAATACTATATCCATTTTAACAGATTTTTAATTATTATGGGAAATAGCCGAATCTGCTTTGATAACACTCGCGTATTTCCCCATGCAAACCGCTTCCGGACAGGCTAGATTATGGCAGAAAATCAAACCCTCGGAAGAATGCTAACCCCATGAAACAAGCCCTGAAAACCACCCGCCGCAGCCTCAACATCAAGGACAGCATGAACGAGGCCTATCACCTCGCGGAAAATGCGTCGGTGGAAGATCATCTCAAGCTCATCACCATCCCTTCCGACGGCAAGCTCCGCATCCGCGACCGGGCGCGCGGGTTTATCCAGCAGGTGCGCGACAACCGCCGCAAATTCGGCGGCGTGGACAAGTTCCTGAACGAGTTCGGCCTGACGACCAAGGAAGGCATTGCGCTTATGTGCCTTGCCGAAGCCCTGCTGCGTATTCCCGATAGCGAAACCGCCGACAAGCTCATCCGCGATAAAATCGGCTCGGCCGACTGGGACAAGCATATCGGCAAAGCCGATGATATTTTCATCAACGCGTCCACATGGGCGCTGATGCTGACCGGCAAAGTAATTGCCGATGTGGCGGAAGGCGACGGGGACGAACCCGTTTCCAACATCGCCTCGCGCATGGTGTCGCAACTGGGCGAGCCTGTGGTGCGCCGCGCCATGCTGCATTCGATGAAAATCATGGGGCAGCAATTTGTCATGGGCCGCACGATTGAAGAGGCGATTTCAAACGCGCGCGAGTTCGAAAAAATCGGCTACCGCTATTCCTACGACATGCTGGGCGAAGGCGCCCGCACGGCGGAGGATGCCGAGCGTTATTTCAACAGCTATGCCATGGCGATTGACTCGATTGGTAAAGCATCGGGCGGCAAAGGCCCTATCGCAGCCCCCGGCATTTCGGTGAAGCTGTCGGCGCTGCACCCGCGCTATGAATACGCCCAGCGCGAAAAAAG
>JAYUPV010000033.1:0-4446 GCA_043759865.1 Alphaproteobacteria bacterium
AGGCATTATAGCTGCATTGCGGGGGTTTTCAGAGAGTTAAAATGGCCTGCAAGGGGCGGCTTTGCGGGTTTGAAATTCCGGCGGCGGCGGGGCGGGGCATTTTCAGGCTGTTTTTTAGCCGATTACGGGCTATAATCAGGAATATGCAAAAAGCCAACCTGCGCACATATTGTCATGGCGCGGATTTATTGTAAAATCGGCGGCATGTTTTTATCCGGAGACAGAATGACAGCAGACAGTTCGGTCGAAGACGCCGGCACAGCTCCGGCAGATGCTCCGGTCGGGAGCGGCCGTGAACGCATGAAGGCACTGACCCGCCATTGTCTGTCATTCCGTGGTTCAGAAAACAGCCGTGCGGTTTTCGAGCTTGCGGTCACCATCCCTCCGTTTTTTTTCCTGGCCGCGCTCAATATATACAGCTTCCTCGGGGGGCATTACGCGGTCATGCTGCCGCTCACGTTTCTCGCGGGCATGTTTCTTGTGCGGCTGTTCACCATCCAGCATGATTGCGGTCACGGCTCGTTCTTTTCCGCACGGCCCGCGAATGAGTGGCTGGGCCGGTTTATCAGCCTTCTGACTTTCACGCCGTATGACTATTGGCGGCGCACCCACAACATGCATCACGCAGCGTCCGGCAATCTCAGCCGTCGCGGACAGGGCGCGATTGAAACGCTGACAGTTGCGGAATTCAAGGCACTGCCGCGCGGCAAACAGATACTGTATCGCGTTTACCGTCAGCCGTTTATTTTGCTCGTCCTCGGCATTCCTATTTTCAGCCTGATCATGCAGCGCATACCGCCGCGCACTTGCACCGTTTCGGCTTTCGCGCATTCCTATCATGGCCTGCCGCCTGCCGAGACATGGCGCAGCATCGTGGGGCTTGATATCGCGCTGCTCGCGGTTTACGGCACGTTTTGCTATTTCCTCGGCTGGCAGGCTTTCTTGCTCGCCTTCATGCCCGTCGTGATGATTACCGCCTGGGTCGGTGGCTGGCTGTTTTATATGCAGCACCAGTTCGAGGATTCATATTTCCACCACGAAGAAAAATGGAGCTTCAGCGAAGCCTCGCTCGAAGGTTCAAGCTATTACGTGCTGCCGAAATGGCTGCAATGGTTTACGGGCAATATCGGGTTGCACCATATCCACCATCTCTGCGCGCTGATACCGAATTACAAGCTGCAAAGCTGCCTTGATGCGAACGAGGAGCTTGCAAAAATGAACCGCCTTGGTTTTGTCGAGAGCCTCAAATGCATCCGCTGGGCGCTGTGGGACGAGGAAAGCGGCAAAATGGTCAGCTTCAGCGATGTCGATGCGCGGCAGCAGCCCGCTTAACCCCCTTTTCTTCCCTGTGCGTTTATTATAAAGTCGTGCTGTTTTCAGCACCCCCGGACAAGAGGATATTTTTCATGAAGGTACATGTTATCGAAGCGGATATGACCGGCAAATGGCAAGACGCCGTGCAAGAGCGCGACAATCTCGGCCGTGCGGTCGCAAAACTCGCAGCACAGGTGAACGAGCCGGTGTTCTTCCATGATTTCAAAGATCCCGTCGCGGGTGCGCCCGTGCTGATGATCGAATGCTCCGATGCGTTCCTCGCCGAAGTCAAAAAACTCCCCGGCTTCAAAAACGCGCACGATGTGTGGAACGGCATGGAAACGGAACGCCGTCCCTCCATCCAGCAATATTTTTCCCAAGCACCCGTGGTGAAAACCCCGCCGAGGAAGCCTGTCGGCCCGCGTCAGTAATGGGTGACTGGCGGCAGCATGACACAGGCGCGGCACATCTTGTACTGGTGGGCCCTGTGCTCGCCCGCGCGCTTACTTCCGATGTGCTTCAACCCCTCGGTTTGCACATGGCGCCGCAGCTTGCCATTGACGGAGGCATACGCTTTGCCGTGAACCCCGTACTGTGGGCGGGCGATGGCGATTCAGGCACAGCACCCGAAAACGCCCCCGTGCTGCAAAAACACGGGCAGGACGAAACCGATCTCGGTTTTTGTCTCGCGGGTATCAAGGAATGGAAATGGGCGGAGCTGCATTTGTTCGGCTTCCTCGGCGCACGGCGTGACCACGAGCTTGCCAATTTCGGTGAAGTACACGCGGCGGTAAAAGCGCGGCGCGGGTTCAGGCACGCGGTTTTTTACGGCGAAACTCTGTTACCCGAAGTTTATTTTTTTCGCGAGGGCAGTCACAGCCTAGACATCCACGGTGTTTTTTCGCTGATGGTGCTGTCGGGCGCGGAAGCGGGTATTAGCGGTGCTTGCGACTATCCGGCGGAGCATGTCTATCTCGACCCGCTGTCGGGACGCGGTGTTTCGAATGTCGGGCGCGGACGCGTCGATTTCCGCTGCGGTAAGCCTTTTATGGTTTTGGTACAACCGGCGTAGGTGCGGGGGCAAGGGCGGGAGGGGGGACCAAGGCATCCATCTCGCGCTTCAATCTGTCCAGTTCCGGCATCAGCAGTTTCTCGACATCCGGATCGCGTATCATGTTACTGGCTTTCGTGCAGGGCGAAAAGGGCGTGATGGGGGCTTCGTCCATGTCAAAAATCGAACGCCACGGTTCGACATTGGTGTATTCCAGCCATTGCGTCAGCGCCGAGGGAGCCGCCGCGAGTATCCCGTCGCCCTGCGCCATCTGGTCGTCGGTTGTCTCGAAATTCCCGTCGATGTCGTAAACACTGAAGCGTAGCGACTTGCGCCCCTTGACGGCTTCGGGGCGCAGGCGCTCGAATCTCCGCGATTTCGAATGCGGCGCGACATCCTGTGGCTGCAAGGTGCGTGGCTGCTTGCCTGCCATATAAACAAAGCGCCCGTTCACATAGGCCTGTTCGAGCTTACCGTCGCCGTTGTAATCCGCCGAGATGTTCCAGCGGAAGATGTAGCGGTCGCACAGGTTGATGTCGTAAAGGTATTTCTCCACACCCGACAGGCGCGGATGTTCCACCAGTCTGGCCTTGCCTTGCTCGACAAAGGCATGACGCAGGTCATCGCGCGCTGCGCCAAGCGGGAAAGATTTTTCGATATAGACGCGCATCTGGTCGAGCGTGAGGTAGTCTTCGAAACGGAACGGGGTTGCGGCACGCGCGGGCGCGGCGAGAATCGCCAGCAGCAGCAGAGCGTATATCAGGTGCTTGGGCATGGGGCTCCTTGGGAAAAAACGAATGCCGGTGAACAGTTTAGCCCGTTTTGCCGCCCTTGCCAAAGAGTAGAGCTATGGAAACTGCTGGGCGGTATTAGCCTTTGCATATTGACCCATATTCGCTATAAATATCGGCTAACCAAAATAAAGGACACTGAAGGGAAAGGTATGGCCGACGGAGCGCCGCCCAAACCCGCTGACGATATCAAGAAACCGGAAGGGCAAACTGCCCCACCGCAAAAAGCCGTGCCCGCCGCAGATGCCGGTGGCGCCGCAGCCCCCGCCACCGAAGCTCAGAAGACTATTATTGCCACCTTCACGCGCTATGCCGCCCTGCCCGGTGTTGTGACCGGCGAAGCCTGCGCGCGCAAAACTCCCGGGGCGAAAACAGAGCCTGCGCAACCAGCGGAAGAAAAAAGAGAACCCGAAAAGAAAAAGCCGCTCAAGATAAAGCTGTTTGAAAAAGGCGTTGATGCGGCAGGCTTCGGCGAAATCCTGAAAGCGTGGCGCTCGCCCAATAACCGCTTCCGCAACGTGATGAAAAGCATCGGCAGCAAGGCGGCCGATATGGTGGCGGGACGCATTGTTTCCATGACTTTCCGCCTGATCGCCATTACATGGGTCGCGGGCATTATTGGCGGCGTTTCCACCTTCGGCGGTCTCGCTCTGCTCGCCCTTGCGACGGGTGCTGCGAGCGGCATCTATTCCTACGGCAAAGACTATTTGCATGACAGGTTCATCGGCCCGAAAGAAAAACGCAAGGACGTGAAAATCATCGACCGCGCGCGCGCGAAATCGGCGGGCATTTCTTTTCTCAGCGGCACGTTCAACGGCGCGCTCGGCGCATGGCTTGCCAAGACGGGCATCCTGCAAAATCTGTTCGGCATGGCCAAGGATTTTATCACCAGCGGCGGCGGACTTTTGTCCGAAGGCTTCAACAACAGTGCCGCCAAAATTGTGGCAGCCCCCTTGAACGTGCCGCCGCTTGCTGCTGCGTTCTCGCTCGCCGCGCCGCAAGTCGATGTGCTGCCTTACCCCGAGCTTGCCTATGCGCCTCAGGCGATTCCCTCTGCCGTCCAGCCCCAGCCGGGTTTTCGGCGCTATTAATCATTTTATTCCAGTTATTTAGCTGTAATCTGCAGTGGATTGACATAACCATAGAGCATGCTAATCTGCAGCCTAAGTTTTACCTAATATAAGGTTCTTTCGATGGTGAGCCCCTCCAGCCCCTGGCCGCGCCCCGGACGTTTCGATGACGTCCTTTCCGAGATCGTGGCGTCGGGCAATGTGCAGCAGGCGCGCGACT
>JAYUPV010000034.1:0-4127 GCA_043759865.1 Alphaproteobacteria bacterium
CTGGCCGCCGGTATCGGGCTGTTCATGCCCCATTCCAGCTCTTTCTGGTCGATGTCGCGGAAGGAATAGCGGGCATCGAGGCAATGCCAGCTTTCATGCTTGTTGATGAAGGTCAGCTTCTGGGCGTGGGTCAGCCCCGCGATGGCGTAGGGGATGGCATGGTCGGAGGACGGTACCAGTACGCAGGCCTGCGCCTGCCGGCCCAGCACGTTGGTGAAGGCCGAGGGCTTTTGCGTGAAAATCCGCCCGTAGGGGCTGTTATAGCTGCCCGCCATGTTCTCGGCTGCGCCCTCGATGACGTCGCTGTCGGCGGTGACGTGCTGCGCGCCCAGCATCAGCCGAATGGTCATCTGCGGCCCGAGGCCGAGCGCCATGCCCACGTCGAATTTGCGCGGGTCGAGCACCACCACGCGGTTGTGCATGCTGGTGTCGCCCATCTGCAGGCGCAGGGTCAGGCTTTGCTGCATGCTGTCGAGCCGCAGCGAATAGGCGTTTTCCGGCAGCAGGTTCGCGGCGGCGAACTGTATGCGGGCATCGGCAATCAGCGCGCGGCGGATCAGCACATGTTCCGCCCCTTCGCGCAGCGCTTTCTGCTCGGCTGTTTCGGCCGGTGTTGTAGCCTTCGGCGGCTTGGGCCGTGGCTTCATCACGGTGTCCGCCTGCTGCTCGGTGTTCTGGGGTTGGGGCGCGGTCTCTATTTGCGCACGGGTCGGGGTGGTTTCGCAGCCGACAAGCACGGCCGCAAGCGCGGTTGTCACCGCAAAACGCTTCCAGACGCTGCTCAGCTTGGTCGCGCCGGGTTTCAGGGGGGACTTACCGTCATGCTTGCTCAAAGTTTATGCCCTCCCTTCTGCGCTTTCGCCAGCAATACCGGCTCGGCCTTGGTAATGTCCACGCTGCGTTTCTGGTTGGCCTCGACATAGTCGATATCCTGCACGAGGAACACGAAGGTCTGCTGCAACTTGGTCATTTCCGCCGACAACAGCGCATCGCCGGGCTTGGAGAGGCGGTCGGCATGCAGCCCGTCCTGCAGCGCGCCATAGGCCTGTATCAATGTCGCAGGCGTGACCTTGCCGCCGAGGGTGAAGGCCTTGTCCGCCAGCAGCTTTTCGGCATCCCAGGCGCGCAGCTGCCCCGCCAGCTGTTTTTCGGTTTCTGTCAGGGTAACAACGCCACGGTCGGGGACTTTGTTGTAGTAATAACCCATGAAGTCGAGCGCCTTGGGCAGTTCGGGGTCTTTACTATTCGCTTCGACAAAGGCGAGCCTGCCCGCCACGTTCATTTTTTCCAGCCGCAGGTTAATCTCGATACTGCGCGCCGACATGCCGAATTTGTCGGTGACCTCAAAATACAGCGCCTTGGCCTGTTCGTCATCCAGCTTGCGGAAGGCTTCAAGGCCCATTTGTTCGATGCGTTCCCTGAAACCTTTCAGCACCGGCGACGACAGGTGGTCGATTTCGCCGGGCGAACGCTGCCGCCAGTCGCTGATTTTGCCGATAAGGTCGAGGCCGTAGCCTTCGTGCCTTATCATGTCGCCAATCGCGCCGACATCGGCCAGAGCCTCCTTGCGGTAGCCGTTGGCATGAACCTCCAGCACCGTCTTGTTGCCCACATTCTGCGACAGCGAACCCTTGGGCGGGTGCGCCAGCTGTTTCGGGTCGAGGTTGTGCAGGGTGTATTTGGTGTCAAGGCAATGCCAGCCTTCGTGCTTGTTGGCGAAATTGACCTGCTCGGACGGTGAAAGGCCACGGATGTCGATGACAAGGGCGTGTTCGGACGACGGCACGATAACGCAGACGGTGGCTTCGAGTTTTGTCAGGTTGGTGATAGCAGCGGGGTTCGCGGCAATCGCCCGCCCGCCAAAGCGGCTTTCGCTGGTCGTGCCGAGTTTGTCGACAACGCCTGCCAGCAGCGCGGCATCGGGCTTTACATTTTGTTCCGTGAGCATCTTGCGGATGGCTGCTTGTGTGGTGAGGCCGAGCGCAAGACCGATCTCGAATTTTTCGGGGTCGAGCATCACCGCGCGGCTGTGCACCTTGCCGCCGTTGACGGCAAGATTGGCGGAAAGGCTTTGCTGCATGGCCGTCAGTTGTTGCGAGTAACCCTCGCCGGAAGAAAGCCCTGCGAGTTTCAGGTAATCTTTTTTCGCGGCGGAAATCAGCTTCGCCTTGATAGCCTCGCGCCGCGCTTCTTCTTTCGAGGTCAAAATAACCTGTTCTTCAAGATCGATTTCAAGCGGTGCGAGCGCGGGGGAGGCTGCATCTGTTCCGGACGGGCTGGTGGTGTCCGCGACATTCGGCCTGTTGTCGGGTTCGACATCCCCGGTCTTGCGTGTCGGGGTGCAGGCGGTGGTCATCAGCGTCACCCCGAGAGCGACGCGCGTGGCGAAACGCTGCCATACGGCGCGTAACGGGGGCTTCTTTGTAGACAGCTCGACCATATATAAATGCCTGATATCAAATCGTAATGATCCGACCATAGAATACACTATGCAAATTAATAAACAGTATATTATGGCCAAAAGAGCCACATAACTGCCTGTTATTCATGTATTTTCAGGGCGTGGAGGGAGCCGCGACTTTCGCTTTGCCCGCAGCGACAGGCACGGGTTTGGCAAAGCCCTTCAGCGAAGCTTCGACATTCTCGAGTGTGACGCCGCGCCGCTTGTTTTCGGTGACGTAGTCCATGCTTTGCATGTTGCCGAGCAGCGCCACTTTCAGCCGTGTCATCTGTTCTTCATACATCACCGTGTTTGCGGGGTCGCTGCGCGTTTTGGCGCACAGCTCGTCTTGCATGTCTCCATAGGCGCGCACAAGTGTCGCGGGCGTAATTTTGTGGTCGGTCGCAAAGGCTTTGTCCTTCAGCGCCTTCGCCGCGTCCCATTGCACCAGCGCGGTTTCGGCTTTTTGCTGGGCGGCCGGTTTCGGCGCGTTGACCGAATACGAATTCGCGGGAGGGTTCTTCATCTTGTCTTCTTCATAGGCCTTCGTCCATTCGGAAAGATGACGGGCGCGGAACTGCATGGCGCGGTCGAAATCGCCGTCGACAAACGTAGAGGCCTTGTAAAAGGCGCGGGTCAGCGCGCCGCCCGCCTCGTAGGTGTTGATGTTCTTGATGTCGTTGCCGTCGAGCGCGTATTTGTCGGTGACTTCGTAATAGAGCTTCTGGGCATCTTTTTCACTGAGCTTGCGGAAGTTCTCCACGCCCATTTCGTCGATCTTCTGTTTCAGCCCCTCGATCACGGGCGTGGTGAAATGCTTCACTTCCCATGACATATGGTTGCGCCAGCGGGCAACGTCATTGATGATCTTCGGGTCTTTGCCCTCGCGGATCATGTCGCCGAGCGTGCCGACATCGGCAAGGCATTCTTTCTTGTGCAGCAGGGAGTAGGTTTCGCGTACGCCCGCATGGTCCGGCAGGTCTCTGATGTCACTCGAATAATCGACGGCGGTATGCTTGCCGACATTGATCTTGCGGAGTTGTTCCGTGTATTTGTCGTCGCGGCAATGCCACGCTTCGTGCGAGTTGGTGAAGACCTGGTTTTCCACACGGGTGAATTCCTTGATGCGCTCCGGATCCGTGTCGGCCGTTTCCGGCACAATCACGCAGACCTTCGGCTCGGGATTATAATTGATGCTGTAGGCGACGGGCACCTGCGTGTAGCTTGTGGTTCCCATCGGCGTTTTCAGCGCGCCTGCCATGGTGCCCGCAGCACCCCCGATCACGCCTGGGTTGGTTTCAGCCGGGTTGGCCTTCGCCGCCACGTTCTGGCGCACGACCTCTTCCGGAGCAATGCCGAGCGCCATGCCGATGTCGAACTTGAACGGGTCGAGTACAACCACGCCCTTGTTGAACTTGCTGCCTGACATCTGGGTGTTGGTGCGGCTTTCCATGCTTGCGAGGGCGCGGGAGTATTCGGTCTGCTCCTGTGTGGCGAGCGACATATAGTTCTTGTGCGCTTCGTCCAGCAGCACGCCGCGCATCTGGTCGTGGCGTTCTTGTTCCTTGCGGACGCTTTCGACCTCTTTCAGCAGCAGCGCGTATTCGGCTTTGGTGAGTTTTACCTCGGGCGTTTGACCCGGGATAACTCATTCGCCAGATGACGGATTCGCTGAATTGGGGGGGGG
>JAYUPV010000035.1:0-2844 GCA_043759865.1 Alphaproteobacteria bacterium
CTTTAAAAAACCGCCGCCAGCGGGTTTTTTTATTGGGTGAAAATTTAGGGTTGTTTGGAAACAGGCTGCTTGCGGGACAGTAGCGCGCGGATGGTTTGGATGTTCAGGGGGAATTCGAGGAAGACGTGCATGGCGCCGAGGAACAGGATGACCCGAAAACCGAGCAGGTAGTCGTATAGATAAAAACCGACGGCGGCGAGGTAAAGGAAGAGAATCGCAAGGCCCCTACGAAGCGGTATCTTGTGCCATTTCAGCAGCTCGGTTTTGCTGAACCAGTTGAGGTAGTGATAGGTGAACGCGAAAGTGAGCAGGCCGTAGGCTGCGGCCCAGGAACGGTCGAGGATGTTTTGCGCGTCGCCGCCAAGCGCGAGAGCAACAGGGTCGAACAACGGGCGCTGGAGGTCGAACCAGTCCGGCATGTAAAAATGCACGGTGGGTGGGTACATGAAAACAACCAGCGCACACAAAAGTCATGCGCAGGCGGAAACGATACTCGCCGGATTTCCGCTGCGCGCGCCGAGCAGCAGGAAAGTGAACGTGAAAACGGCGACGTGAATGAAGGTCGTCAGCAGAATAGACCCCACGATAATAAAAAAATCAACGTGCAGAAAAGCCCAGACGATAACAGGCACGCTGCAAACAAGCGCGATTTGCAGGTTGCGGCGGCCCGACATATTCAGGAAGGCCGGCAGTACCAGCAGCGACAGGGTGATAAAGGCGATGCCGTAGTTGGAGGGAAAGGGCAGCGGCGAGATTTCGTAGGGCAGGGCGAGCCAGACTGTCAGGATAACGGCAAGTGCCACGAAGAAACGGCGTGGTTTTGTTTCCTTTAGAAAATAGCTGCGGTCGTGCAGCCATGAAATCTGTGTCAGGTAATGCAAAGGGCCCAGTATCGCGTAACTCAGGAACAGCCCCTCGAAGGGCAGCTTGTAGGCCGGCAGCAGGCAAAATAGCATCAGCGCCGGTTGCGCCCATTCCTGCAGCGATCGCATCGTCGGGGTGGATGCTTGCGGGGCGGCGCTCAAAGGGCGGTCACTTTCATCTTGCGCGGTTGAATCCGGAACTGCTGCAATTTTAAGCAATTGGCCGCAAACGGCGCAAGGGGAATTCACCGGAACTCCGCTGTATTGCCGCCCCTAAAAAGGCAATTGACCTCGGGCGCTTTTATCGACAAACTGCCCCCATCATCATATCTTTCCAAGGTTTTCCCCCTTACACCCAATAGCTTCATGACGACAGCTGCAACTAAATCAGCGAAAAAATCACTGGGCTTTCTCGCTGTCCTGCGCTTCGCGGCGGGGTACTGGCGGCGGCAGCCGAAGCGGCTGTGCTTCGTGCTGGTGTTCCTGCTGCTCGGCGCGTTTATCGAGACTTATTTGCCGAACGCGCTTGCCGCTTTCCTCGGCGCGATACGGCAGGAGGCGGGGGAGGAAGCGATTGTCAAAGCGCTGTTATTTTTCCTCGGGCTTTATCTCGCGCAGGCGCTGGTGTTTTCGGGCACATACCTTGTGTACAACGTGTTCGAGACGTATATATTCAAAGACGTACTCGATGATGCCTTCGCCCATGTGTTCCGCCTGCCCGAGCCTTATTTTTCCAACACCTTCATGGGCGCGATTATTTCTAAAATCAACCGCGCGCGCCAGAAAATCGAAACTTTTGAAGACCAGATTATCCTGCGCATCTTCCCGACCGCCGTGGTGCTGACGGGAACGATTATCTTCCTCTCCATGCAATTCCCCATGCTCGCGGCGCTCATGACGGTTTATCTGGTCATCCTTGCGGTCGCGAGCGCGTTTCTGGTATTCAACGTTTCCGGCCCTGCGCAGGGCGAATATGCGGCGGCGCAGGACCATTTCGGCGCACATCTTGCCGACAGCGTCAGCGGCATTGCGACGGCCAAGGCCTATGCACAGGAAAAAACCGAGGTGGCGCGGTATCTTGAAGTCACCACGGGGCTGCGGATTAAAAACGTGCGCGCTTATCTGCGCGGCAACACGGCTGCGTTCATACAGCGCCTGCTGCTGACGGGCATGCTGGCGCTGATGCTCGGCGGCGGCACATGGTATCTGTTCCACGGGCAGGCGACGCTGGAGAGCATGGCTTACCTCGCCTTTGCCTATAACATCATGCAGTCCTATATCCGCGAGCTGGGCGAGAACATCAAGAACCTGCTGACATCTTCCTACGACCTGCACGCCATCATCGACATCATGCGCGAGCCGCCGGAAGTAGCGGAGCATCCGGTTATGCCCGCGCTTGCTATCAAAGCGGGCGCGATTGCGTTTGACGGCGTGGCCTTCACCTATCCCGGAAAGGAGCGCCCGATATTCAAGGATTTCTCGATCAATATCCGCGCGGGAGAACGCGTGGCGCTGGTCGGGCATTCGGGCAGCGGCAAAACGAGTTTCGTGCGGCTGTTGCAGCAGATGTACGGGCTGCAGCAGGGACGCATTCTGGTCGACGGGCAGGACATTACCCAAGGCTCGCGCCAGTCGCTGCGGAGCGCAATCGCACTCGTGCCGCAGGACCCGATTTTGTTCCATCGCTCGCTTGCCGACAACATCGCCTATGGCAAGCCGGGCGCACCGATGGAAGCCGTGCGTCAGGCGGCGAAGCAGGCGCATATCGATGATTTCATCATGGGGCTGCCGCTGAAATACGACACGCTGGTGGGCGAACGCGGCATCAAGCTCTCGGGTGGCGAGCGCCAGCGCATCGCCATTGCCCGCGCGATACTGGCCGACCGCCCGATACTTATTCTTGATGAAGCGACAAGTTCTCTTGATTCAGAAAGCGAGCGCGCGATACAGGATGCGCTCAAGGCACTCACGCATGGACGCA
>JAYUPV010000036.1:0-3030 GCA_043759865.1 Alphaproteobacteria bacterium
GTCGAGTTCTGGCGGCTCTGGCACATCAAGATTTCCCGCTTTCTGCGCGACTACCTTTACATTCCGCTTGGCGGCAACCGCAAGGGCGGCGGGCGGCGCTATTTCAATTTACTGCTGACCATGTTTCTCGGCGGGCGGTGGCATGGCGCGAACTGGACGTTCGCGCTCTGGGGCGCGCTGCACGGGCTTTATCTTTGCATCAACCATGCTTGGCAAAAAACCGGCATCAAGATGCATCGCGCGCTGGCTCAAGGTCTCACGCTTGTCTCCGTCGTCGTCGCCTGGGTCTTTTTCCGCGCCGACAATCTGGATACGGCGCTGGGCGTGCTGAAAGGCATGGCGAACATGAACGGCGTCGAGCTACGCGATACCGGATCGTTCCTCGCCAAATTCCTCGACGTTATAGGCGTGCATGTCGCGCCCACGGTTTCCAAGATGCTGCAGATCAGCGAAAAATGGTATTTGTTCTGGGCGGCCATCGCCATCGCCCTGTTCGCGCCCACCGCGCATGAATTCACCTCGCGCAAACTCGCGCTCGACGAAACAAAAGTATCGGATGGCGCAAAGCCGAGCGGACTGCGCTGGCAGCCCTCCCTCGTCTGGGCCTGCATTTTCGCGCTCATGGGCGGGCTGTCGCTGTTGTTCCTGACGCGCGTCAATTCTTTTATCTATTTCCAGTTCTGAACCCATGGAAAAGCGCAGTAAAAAATATCTGTCTTTCATCCTCGGTGCGATGCTGGCGCTGCTGGCGGCGACGGCCGGCATCAATTACGCGGTCGACCCCTACGGCATTTACGGCGACTGGAAAAAAGGGGCGGCCTACCCCGCTTCCGACACCTATGTGCGCATCCACAAGACGGAACGGATAAAAAGACTGAAGCCCGACGCGCTCGTGCTCGGCACCTCGCGCGCTGATCTGGGCGTGAACCCTAAATTCTTCACCGGGCTCAACGCCTACAACGCCGCCCTTTCCGCCGCGAATGTTTATGAGCAGCGCATGATGCTCGAATTCGCGCAGCGCGTGCACCCGTTGAAAAAAGTCATCATCACCCTAGATCTTTTCACCTTCAACACGTTGCGGCTCGAAAACCGGCATTTCGAGGAAGACCGCGTCGCGCCCGAAGCGCTCGAACCGCTGCAGTCTTTTATCAACACCTATGGCACGCTGGTCACGCTCGACACGCTGCTGGTCGTGAAAAAGCACCTGCGGCAGATAAAGCATCTCGACCGCGAATCCTATCCCCGCCCCAACGGGCAAAAGCTGCACAACGAGGGCGAATGGCGGTCGAAAAACCTCGGCGTCAATTCGATTTTCTGGAAGTCGCCCAACAACCTCGTGCTCGGCGCAAAGGAGTTCAGCTACAATTATTCACCGAAAAAAGGCGATGATACTTTCGCGCAGTTCCGCATGATGCTCGATTTCTGCGAACGCGAGAAAATCGAGGCCTATCTTTATTTCGGCCCGCTGCACCAGGTGCATCTCGACGGCTTGAAGAAAGACGGCCGCTGGAAGCTGTTCGAGGACTGGAAAAAGCGCGTCACCGCCATCGTCGCCCGCACCCCCTACACGCTATGGGATTTTGCCACCTATAACAGTTTCACCACCGAAAAAATCCCGCCCGAAAGCGACAAGGTAACGCAGATGCAATATTTCTGGGACACCGACCATTACAAGGAAAAAACCGGCGATATCATACAGCGTAAAATTCTCGGGCTTGCGGGCAAGAACGAATATCCGGACTTCGGAAAGAAACTGCTGTGACAAAAATCCTGTTCATCACCTCGACACATCTCGGCGACGGCATCCTGTCCACAGGCGCGCTCGACCATTTTTCTCGCGCGTATCCGGACGCCGCCATCACCGTCGCCTGCGGCCCCGTCACTTCCGGTATTTTTGAAAAAGCGCCGGGCGTGGTGCGCGTGATCACCATGAAAAAGCAGCCCTATGCGGGGCATTGGCGGCATCTCGCGCGCGAAACCATCGGCACGCAATGGGATATCGTTATTGATTTGCGCAACAGCCCGCTTTCCCGTATTTTGCGCTCGAAAAAGAAATACATCTGGACGAAAGACGACCACCGCAAGCACAAGGTCGAACAGGTGGCGGCCGCCATCGGCGTTTCGCCTCCGCCCCCGCCGCGCCTGTGGTTCGATGCTGCAACGCAAGAACAGGCGGCGAAAATTGCGCCGGAAAAAGGCGGGCCCATTCTCGCCATCGGCCCCACTGCCAACTGGCCGGGCAAGGAATGGCCGGCGGAGAACTATATTGCACTGATTGAAAAGCTCACCGCCCCCGACGGCGTGCTGGCGAACGCACGCGTCGCCGTTATCGCAGCGCCGGGCGAGGAGGAACGCTCCTATGCCGTGCTGAATACCGTGCCGGAAAACCGCCGCATCGATGTCATCGCCAAGGGCGGACCCCTGCTGGGTGCTGCCGTGCTGCGCCGCTGTTCATTTTATGTCGGCAATGATTCAGGCCCGATGCACATGGCAGCCGCCGTCGGCATCCCCACGCTCGGGTTGTTCGGCTATGGCTGGCCGAACCTTTACCGCCCGTGGGGTGTGCATGGCGCGTATATTACAACGCGTGAATCGCCCGCGGCGCTGATCGAGCCGTACAAAGGCGACCCCTCATTGGTAAAAGAAACGCTGCTGAAATCGCTCACCGTCGCGGCCGTGCTCGACGCCTCCGTGACGCTGTGGAAAACGCTTTGATTTTCAGCTGACGATCAGCGCGCCAGCCGTAACCATTTCGGCTTCATTCGCGAAGATTGTTTTCTGCAAGGTCGCGACGGTCACAAAAGTCTGGCCATTCAACGCACCGTCCATATCAATCTTGACGATGGTGTTCTTGCCCCTCACCAACACGTCTACAAAATCCGACAACATGTCGGCAAGCGAATCATACGCCGCCAACAACGCGCTGATGTCGACCTTGTCGCCCGCCGTGAAATCGGTGACGGTATCGGAATTGCCGGGTGCAGGCGCCGTATCGAAAACAAAAGTATCCGCGCCCGCGCCGCCCGTCAG
>JAYUPV010000037.1:0-2716 GCA_043759865.1 Alphaproteobacteria bacterium
GGGATAAACCGCCATATCGGGGCGCAACGATTTGTCTTCCATGCCATGCGTGTGGCCGCCACCCGCCAGCACCTTGCATTCTTCTTTCCGCCGCGCAAATTCCGCCGCGTTGCGGCAGGGCACGGAGAAAATGCGATGCACCCAGAACAGCTCGCCCACATGCTGGTGCAGCGTGGTGCCCGGCCATTGCGGAGGTTGTCTGTGGTCGCCGAGCGTGTTGTGCAGAATAAATTCCGGCGGGATGATTTTCGCGATTTTTGCAAGTGTGCCTTGAAAAAGCTCGCCGTAATCGGGCAGCGCCGCGCCGATGTTTTCCGCGACCGCGCGCACGTCATCGATCGAAAGGTCTTTCAGCGCCACCACATTTCCGTGAATCATGCACGACGCATAGCCGAAATCGTAAAGGTAGATGTCGAGCCGGTGGATGCGGAATGTCGCTGGCACCGGCTTGCCGTCATGGCCTTCCTCGTCGTCGCTGTCGCCGTCGTCGCGGTGCTTGATGGAACGCGCGGGGCGCACCTCGGCCGGCAGGCGGAATTCTTCAAGAATGTGTTCAAGGTCTTCTTCGGTAAAGGCGCGGCTGATGAGATAGCGCGGAATAACGGTGTCGCCCTGAAAAGTGTCGATGTCGAACGAGAGGTGGTTGCGGTGGTGGCCGAAGGGCGGGCATTCCCACGCGCCGAGGTAAAGGTCGCGCAGCTGTGCCGCCAGCTTGTTCTGGAAGTCGCGGTAACCGGCGTTCAGGATGGCTTGTGAATCAAGCGCAATGCCCGAGCGCATCGGCCCGTTGAACAGCACCTCGATTTCCTCACCTGCCGCCAGAAAAACGGTCATCACCGCATTAAGCCCCGCGTAATTGTGGCGCACCGCGCCCCGAAGCTTTATAATAGGCATCAAGGTATTGAAAAATGATGAAAAACCCCCCGATTGACCCCCGGACTGAATTGGACGAATACTACGGCATCAAAATCCTGAAAAACGGGACATGGCTGTATAACGGCACGCCCATCAATAGACATAATCTTGTAAAATTATTTGCCTCTGTGCTACAAAGAGACGCAAAAGGCGATTACTGGCTGGTCACCCCCTATGAAAAGGGGCGTATTGAAGTCGAGGATGCTCCTTTTACGGCGGTAGAGCTTCAGGTAGAGTCTTCTGGCAAAAGCCTGAAACTGCGCTTCCGCACCAACCTCGACGAATGGGTCGAGGCGGGTCCGGCACATCCGCTGCGCGTGGCGCATGACGGGCAGACGGGCGAACCGTCCCCCTATATCATGGTGCGGGGCGCGGGCGAAGGAACGGACAAGCCGGGCATCGAGGCGCGGATTGTGCGACCGGTCTATTACGAACTCGTCAAGCTCGCCGTACCGGACGGGCAGGACAAGGAAGTGTTCGGCGTGTGGAGCGCCGGCGAATTTTATCCGGTGGGAAGACTGAAAGAATGACCACGCTAAAGGAGATCGAGGAGCGGCTGAAAGACTACGTTCCTAAAGAAGGGAACGGCGATGGCGCGCTCAATCCCGGCGTCAAAATGCCTGCGCCCACGCGCGATGCGGCAGTACTGATACTTCTCATCGAGCGCGACGACGGCTTTACCATCATTTTCACCGAACGCACCAAAACGCTGAACGCCCATGCGGGGCAAATCAGTTTCCCGGGCGGCGGCGTGGAAGCGCAGGACAAGGACGCAAGCGCGACCGCCTTGCGTGAAGCGTCGGAAGAAATCGGCCTCGACCCGAAAAACGCGCGGGTCATCGGGCAGCTCGACGAATATGTGACGCGCACCGGTTTCCGCGTGACGCCAGTGGTCGCCATCCTCGAAAAAGACCAGACATGGCTGCCTCAGCCCGAGGAAGTGGCGCGGATTTTTGAAGTGCCGGTCGATTACATTTTAAAAAACCTGCACGAGGAAAACCTGACCTTCGAGGGCGGCGAGCGCCGCTTTTACGGTTTCATGTACGACGACACGCATATCTGGGGCGCGACCGCCGGCATGCTGCGCAATTTCACCGATGTGGCGCTGAAGG
This sequence comes from Alphaproteobacteria bacterium, assembly GCA_043759865.1. Lineage (GTDB taxonomy): Bacteria > Pseudomonadota > Alphaproteobacteria > Micavibrionales > UBA2020 > JAPWJZ01. The sequence continues at coordinate 2,028 of JAYUPV010000037.1, forward strand.
ACCCCGCGCCGCCCGCCTCGAATTCAAACGCCCCCGCCCGCAAATCCGACAACCCCTTCAAGCAATGATATGACGGTCTATAACGGCAAGCTCAGCAAAAAGGCGTGGATGGTCGCACCCGAAACGGTGCAGGTCATGGAAGCGCTGATGTCGACAGGGGCCGAAGCGCGCTTTGTCGGCGGTTGCGTGCGCAACGCGCTGGTCAACCGCCCCGTGGTCGATATCGACATTGCAACGCCGCTGAAACCCGACCAGGTGACGGATGTTTTGAACGCCGCGAAAATCAAGCATGTGCCGACCGGCCTTGCCCACGGCACCATTACCGCCATCGTCGACGGCAAGCCGTTTGAAATCACCACGCTGCGCATCGACGTCAACCCCTTCGGCCGCCATGCGCAGGTGCAGTTCACCGATGATTGGGAAAAAGACGCGGCGCGGCGCGACTTCACCATCAACGCCATGTCTTGCAACATGGACGGCGATGTCTACGACCCCTTTACCGGCATTGAAGACCTGCGCAACGGCCGGGTTATTTTTGTCGGCTATCCCGAGCAGCGCATTCAGGAAGACGTGCTGCGTATTTTGCGCTTCTTCCGCTTTTTCGCGCATTTCGGGCAGGGCGCGCGGCCCGACACGGCGGCGCTTGTCGCCTGCGCCAAGCTTGCCAACCGGCTGCCACGCCTGTCTGC
>JAYUPV010000038.1:0-2626 GCA_043759865.1 Alphaproteobacteria bacterium
GTAGCGATAGACGCCGGGTGCCGAGGGCGAATAGCGCCAGTTGGTCTGGAACTGCCACAGATGTGTATTTTCGTGGATGAAGGTACCGAATTTTTCCGAGTTCGCTTCCTTGCTGAAATCTTTCGAGTAATAACGCGGACCCCAGAAATTCGCGTCGCGGGAAGACGTGGCCGTGCCCGCGACATCGCTGTATTCCTGCGGGTGCAGGTTCTGCACGATGATGTCGGTGTTGATCTGGTTTCCGAAGATGCCCTTAATGATGGCGGCTTCGCCGGGGGTGAGCGCGCGTTTTTCGATATGCTGGAATGCGATGCGCGCGGCGCGGGCGGCGGGGAAATGGTTTTCGACCAGCTCGATGAGGAACGGGTCGGTATCGTCGCGGTCATCGCCATACTGGTGCGGCAAATGCGCCGACTGGCGGGAGGGGTGCAGGAAACGCAGCGCGTAGTCCTCGACAATCGAGCGCTGCTGCTGCGGGCCATAATCGGAGAAATCCCATTCGGAGCCGAGCGGATAATCATAGCCCTGCACATCGCTCGCCTTCATGCGACCTGCCTGCTGGTTTTGCAAAATAAACGTCATCTCGTGGACGAAAGAACCGAACTGCGAAGCGTTGCCCGCGCTGAAATCTTCCGAGCTGTTGCGCCGTCCGTAAAACTCGACGTTCTTCGTCTCGCCCGCCCCGACATCGGAGCGATAGTTGCCCTGCTCGCGGGCGAAAGTGTGCAGGCGCAGGCCGTCGAGATTTATCTTGTTGCCGAACAGGTCGCGCAGCAGTTTCGTTTCCCCCGCCGTCAACCCGCGCGAAGCCGTCGGCCTGCCCGCGCGCGCCGAGACATAGGGCGCTTCGACCGCTTGTTCAGGCTGCGCCTGCTGTGTAACACCCGGCTGCGGCGTGCCTTGCGTGCCGGTGTCGGTTTCGGTAATGGCGGTATCCTGCCGCACGGGCATGTCGGTCATGCGGTTCGACGGCACGAAAACGCCAATCGCCATGACGGCCATAAGAAAAATTTTCTTGAGTGTTCGCTTGAACGCCGACGGCTTCTTGGGCTGCCGGTAGAAAGAGGCATAGCTGGCCGCTTTGTTAAATCTATCCCGGTTCATGCCGGCGGCCAGTACCATTCATCTCCCGAAGTTGTTGATATGATTCTAGCCTAGCCTGCGTGCGGCAGGCTGTCCAACGCAGCCGGAAAATGCAGGGTTTATCAGCCATATACTACTAAACAAATAGGATTTGACGCGGTGATTATGCTTGAAATTTAAGGTTTTTTACGGGAATCACATCGCATAACTGATGGGAAAATCAAGGGCTTGTGCAAGCCGCCGCCGTTAAATATATTGGGGCACATATAAATAGAAGGAACACCCCACAAATGAAACCGGCATCCGCATTCTCCTCCCTCCTCGCGCTCGCGCTGCTGCTCGCACAGCCTGTGACCGCCAACGCGCAAGCCGCAACCGCCGCTGCGCCCCCCGCCGCGAAAGCCGCAGCAAAGCCCGTCATTCAAACGACAGATTTCGGCGACTGGCGCCAGGGCTGCATGACCAACAAGCAGGGCCGCAAGCTCTGCCGCCTCATCCAGCGTGTCGTCGGCGAAGACAAGAAAAACGTGAAACTCGCGGCGGAAGCCAGCATCATCGCGGAAAAAGACAAGGACGGCAAAATCAAGAACGTCACACGCCTGCTGCTGATAGCGCCGCTTGGCACCCTGCTCATTGAAAAGCTGACCATCAAGCTCGACGGTGAAAAGCCGGTGCACGTGCCCTTCCTCGTCTGCGCCAACGGCTGCATGACCGACCTCGCGCTCGACGGCCCGCTGCTTGAAAAAATGAAAACCGGCAAAAGCCTCGCCGTATCCTACAAGCAGATGAACAATAAGACGGTCAGCGTCAACGTGTCGCTCAAGGGCTTCGCCGACGGGCTGAAGTCTCTCAACGCTAACAAAGGCTGATTTTTCTAGGCGGTAACGTCGAGCGTGCCGCCGGTAGCATCAGCGGCGGGCGGCACTGTAGCCGCAGGCGCAGGCGTGCCGGGAACAAAAGCCGCGAGCGCCGCTTTTACTTCGGCAAGGCGCTTGCTCGCGTTCACGATACTGACGTTGTAAAACTCGTTCTCCCCGCGCAGGCGGCCTTTTTGTGCCAGAACCAGCACAGACAGCTTGGTTTGAATGCTCGCGGCCGTCGATTCAAAACGCTTGTCGCGCGCTTCATCGGGTTCGGTTCCCGCCGCCTCGATATAACTCGCAACAGAAGCCTGAAATTCGGTCGCAACCGCAGAGAGCGTGCGCGCCATTTTGGCGGCGGTGATATCCGTCTTGACTGCCTGCAGGTCGGGCATGACCGAGGAAAAAAAACGCAGCTGCGTTTCGGTCGCCGTCTTCTGGTCGGCAGGCAAGCCGGTCGCCAGTTTGTGCTGGACGTTGATCGCCATTGAAGTGCGGCGCGTGCGCAGCGAAGCATATTTGTCGTCGGACAGTGCGCTCGCCAGCGCGAAGAACAGCGCATCGGGCTTGCCGAGAATGCGCGACTTTGCATCAGCCTCAAACGAAGTCTTTACCTTCGCGAGGTATTGAAGCGGAGACAAACCTGTCGGATCGACGAAGTCCATTTACCCACCCCTTCTGTG
>JAYUPV010000039.1:0-10767 GCA_043759865.1 Alphaproteobacteria bacterium
CCGAACAGCCCGCCGTTGGAAAATGCATCCAGCGATTTCTGAACTTGGTAATTATCGCCGCTCGAAGGATCAAGGAAGCGGTCAATGCGGCTCGCCACATGCGGGAAGAACATATACGCCCCGAAAATACCGCCAATGCCAAGCGCCGCCAGCAGGAACACCAGAATCATCGGCAGGCCCGCCAAGAAAATCTGCACGCCCCAGATGCTCGCCATCACCAGTGACATGCCAAAGTCAGGCTGCAGCAGCAGCAACCCGAGAACAGCCATGAAAGCCCCCGTCGCCAGCTGATGGCCGGGGAAGCCGCTTTGGTAATGGTGCTTTGCGATCAGCCATGCCGACACCACGGCAAAAGCGGGCTTGGCGAATTCGGAAGGTTGCAGCGAAAAGCCGAGCACGTGTATCCACCGTGTCGCGCCCTTGATCTCGATACCGAAGAATATCGTGCAGAGCATCATCAGAAGCGTCAGGCCCAGCACGCCAAGCGCCGTGCGCCACAAAAGCTTGCGCCCGAACAGCGACACCGTGAACATCAATCCAAGCGCAGGGATAAGGAAAGCAATGTGGCGGTAGACGAAATAAAAGGGCGTCAGGTGCAACCTTTCGGCGACCGCAGGCGAAGCGGCTGAAACCAGCACCACGCCGAAAACCACCAGCACCAGCAGCGCCGAAAGCGTCCAGCGGTCAACCGACCACCACCAGCGGCCGATAATCGATTTGTCGGTGCGTACCTGATTCACGTGTTTCCCCCGTTCGCAGATTTTTTAGCCGCCGTATCGGCGGGTGCAGCCTTGAGAGCTTTGACGAGGGCAGTAAAGACTTCGCCCCTGTGCTCGAAATTTTTAAACTGGTCCTGGCTGGCGCAGGCGGGCGACAGCAGCACCACGGCCTTGTCGCGCTTTTCTTCCTGCGCCATGCGGTGAGCGGCCTCGACCGCTTTATCGAGCGTGCCTGACCTTGTGAAGTGGATGTTCTTGCTGTGCAGCCATGTCGCCATTTCTTCTTCGGCTTGGCCGATTAAAAAGGCGTGACGCACGCGCTCGAGATATTTTTCGCATTCTGCATAGCCGCCCTCTTTGGGCTTGCCGCCCGCGATCCAGTAGATAAGCGGGAAAGTACGCAGCGCCATCGAGGCCGCCTGGTCATTGGTTGCCTTGCTGTCGTTGATGTAGGTGACAGGGCCGATGGATGTGACAATATTTTGCCGGTGGATAAGGCCGGGGAAAGTCTGTATCGCCCGCGCGATGGTTGCAGGCGTATCGATGATTTCACGGCAGGCGGCATAGGCAAAGGCCGCGTTCTGCCAGTTGTGCTGGCCCTGCAATGCCTTGCATGTGTTAAGGTCGATGACTTTATTTTTTCCGTCGAAAAGCTGGCCTTCTTTCGAAACGAAAATGCCGTGGGTTAGCGGGCGCACGACAGATATGGCGACAATGCGGCGCTGCGCCTTTTTCTTCACGCGGTCGTAAACGCCTGTACACCATTCGTCATCAAGGCTGATAACGGCAAGCCCTGTGCCCTTGAACATATGTTCCTTCGCCGCCACATAGCCCGCCATGCCGCCATGGCGGTCGAGATGGTCGGGGCTGACATTCACCAGCAGCGCAATATCGGGGGCGAAAGTGGGGCACAGGTCGGTCTGGTAGGAAGACATTTCTAGCACATAGCAGGCATCATCCGGCAGGTCGGGCAGGGTCAGCACCGCCTCGCCTATATTGCCGCCGACGGCAGAGGGAATTTTAGCCTCTTTCAAAATATGCCCGATCAGCGCCGTGGTGGTCGATTTGCCGTTTGTGCCTGTGATGCCGATGGTGCGCGCCTTGGGCTTTGCACGGTGGAACAGCTCGATATCTCCGACAACCTCGACATGCGCACTTTGAGCTTTCACAACAGCCGCATGCGGCTTCGGGTGTGTCAGCGGAATGCCGGGGGAAAGGCAGAGCATGGCGATGGTTGAAAAATCAAGCGTTGCAGGGTCTTCAACCCTCGCGCCTTTTTCCGCCGCCGCTTTTCTCTGGTCGGCGCTGTCGTCCCACAGCACGGTTTTAATGCCCGCTTTTTCGCAGGCGTCAAAAACCGGCATACCCGACTTGCCAAGACCGACGATAAGGACGGCCTTGTTTTTCAGCGCGGGTTTGAGGGGGGCGAGGTCTATCATTCTACCTCAGTTTCAGCGATGAAAGCCCGATAAGGGCGAAGATGATCGAGATGATCCAGAACCGCACCACCACTTGCGTCTCGGGCCAGCCGAGTTTTTCAAAGTGGTGGTGGATGGGCGCCATTTTAAACACACGCTTGCCCCGCGTCTTGAACGACACGACCTGAATAATGACCGAAAGCGTCTCCAACACAAAAAGCCCGCCGATAATGCCGAGCACAATCTCGTGTTTCGTCACGACTGCAATCGCGCCAAGCGCCCCGCCCATGGAAAGCGAGCCTGTATCGCCCATGAACACCTGCGCCGGCGGCGCGTTGTACCACAGGAAGCCAAGCCCCGCACCGACGAGGGCGCCGCAGAACACGGCAAGCTCGCCCGCGTCGCGCACATAATGGATTTGCAGGTATTCGGCGAATTTCGCGTTGCCGACAAGATAGGTGATAAGCCCGAACGACGCCGCCGAAATCATGATCGGGCCGATGGCAAGGCCGTCAAGCCCGTCGGTCAGGTTCACGGCATTCGCCGCACCCACCACCACGAACAGCCCGAAGGGAACGAAGAACCAGCCGAGATCAAGCAGCACATCTTTCAAAAACGGAAACGCCATGCTGCTGCCAAGATGCGGCAGCTCGGGCGAAGACGTCAAAATCATGCAGGACAGTACGGCGACAAGCGCAATGCCGATTTCCAGCAGCAGCCGTACTTTGCCGGGCACGCCCTTCGAACCTTTTTTGGTTAGCTTGGCGAAATCATCGACAAAGCCGATAGCGCCGAAGCCGACAAAGACCCACAGCACAATCCACATATAGGGGTTGGTGACATCGACCCACAAAAGCGTGGACAGCACGACCGAAAAAATAATCATCAAGCCGCCCATGGTGGGTGTGCCGGCTTTTTTCAGATGAGTCTCGGGCCCGTCGGAGCGGATGGGCTGGGTCGCTTTTTTCTTGCGCAGCCAGCGGATGAAAAGCGGGCCGGTGGCAAAGCAGATCACCATCGCCGTCATCATCGCGCCGCCGGTGCGGAAGGTCAGGTACTTGAACAGGTTGAAAACCTGCCAGTCAGCCGCCAGCGGGTATAAAAGGTTATACAGCATTGCGTTTGTCCTTCTTGGCTTGTTGCGCCGCCTGCAGGGCATGCACGATATAGCCCATCTTGCTGCCGGCCGAGCCTTTGACCAGCACCACATCGCCCGGTTTCACCGCCGCCACCACGAGTGCCGCAAGCGCGCGGCTGTCATCGGCATGCGCGCCGCGCCAGCCGGGAGGCAGTGCCTGATAAAGCGCATCCATCTGCGGGCCGCAGCAGAAAAGCAAATCGGCCTTGGCGCGCAGCAGCGGGTTGGCAAGCCCCGCATGCAGCATCGGCCCGTCGCGCCCCAGTTCCAGCATGTCACCCAGGACGGCAATGCGCCGTGCGCCCGCCGCAGGTGCAACCATTTCAAACACGCCAAATGCGGCGAGCATCGAGGCGGGGTTTGCGTTGTAACTTTCGTCGATAATGGTCACGGGCGGCAGCCCGTCTTCAAGCGTAATCACATGGCGGTTGCCGCGGCCTTCGGTCGGCTCGGTGTTCTTCAGCGCCTCGACTGCTTTCGGCAGGTCACCGCCCGCCGCCTTCACCACAGCAAGCGCGCCGAGCGAGTTCTGCACAATATGTTTGCCGGGAATACCGATGCGGTATTTCACGCGCTCGCCCAGAATGTCGGCGGTCGCGCGGCTTGAATCGGAATGCAGCGTGCAGTCTACCAATCGCGCCTGCGCGTCTTCATCTTCGCCAAAGCCGTAGATTTTTCTCAAACCCTTTTTTTCGGCGGCATTTTTCAGCCGCGTGAACTGGCCGTTGTCGATATTGAGCAGCACAATACCGGTTGCTTCCATGCCCTGAAAAATTTCGGCCTTCGCGTCGGCAATCGCTTCGAGCGTTTTGAAATGCTCGATATGCGCGGGCTCGATGGTGGTGACAAGAGCGATATGGGGGCGGACTTGTTTGGTCAGCGAAGCCATTTCGCCCGCATGGTTCATGCCCATTTCAAACACGGCATATTTCGCATCCAGCGGCAGCGACGCGAGCGACAGCGGCACGCCCCAATGGTTGTTGAAACTTTTTTTGCTGGCATGCGTAGGGCCAAGCGCACCGAACATGATGGACAGAAGCTCTTTCGTGCCGGTCTTGCCGGCCGAGCCTGTTACGCCCACAACCACGGCCTTCGTCCGCGCGCGCGAAGCCCTGCCGAGGTCTTCAAGCGCCGTTGTGGTGTCTTCCACCTGCAACAGCGGCCATGCGGCATCTTTCGGCGCATAGCCCTTGAGCACAAGAGCGGCAGATGCGCCCGCCTTGAATGCGTTTTCGATGAAATTGTGGCCGTCGAGATTGTCGCCCTTTAGCGCCACGAACAGGTCGCCCGGTTTCAGCGTGCGGCTGTCAATTGAAACGCCCGTCGCGTCAAACGCATGCGTCGCAACACCCTTTGTGGCGGCGGCGGCATCGGCGGATGTCCAGAGAGACGGCTTTTTTTGTTCGGTCATTATTTTGTCATTTCCAGCACGGCGGCTTTTGCTTCGCTTACATCGTCAAAGGGCAATATTTCCTTGCCCACAATCTGTCCCTGTTCGTGGCCTTTGCCGGCAATCACCAGCACATCTTCGGGGCCAAGGCGGCGGATGGCGGCGCGGATAGCGTCGCGCCTGCCTGCCATTTCGGTTACTTTTGCGCTCGCGCAACCCTTCATGATTTCGCCGCGCACAAATGCGGCGTCCTCGGTGCGGGGGTTGTCGTCGGTCACAATGACCTTATCTGCGAGGCGCTGCGCGATTTCGCCCATCATCGGCCTCTTGCCACGGTCGCGGTCGCCACCGCAGCCGAAAACGACATGCAGCTGCTTCGGCGTATGGGGACGCAGCGCGTTCAGCATGGTTTCAAGCCCGTCAGGCGTGTGGGCGTAATCGACATAGACGGTCGCGCCATTCGGGTGCTTCGCCGCAAATTCAAGGCGGCCACGAACACTTTGCAAACGTTCGAGCGCGTAAACACCCTGCATGTGCAGTCCGCGATCATTCGGGTCTTCGGCAATGACCAGGCCCAATGCACACAGCGCGTTCGATGCCTGAAAATCGCCGACCAGCGGCAATTCAAGCTCGTAGCGTTCGCCGAAAACATGGATCTCGATAAACTGCCCGTCGGGCAGGGGCTTGCGGCGCGCAAGGCGGATGTCGTTGGCTTTCTCGCCGTATTCGATGGTACGCAACCCGCGCTTCTGGCATACGTCGCGCACGCGCGCGGCATAGTCGCTGTCGGCGTTGATGACAGCGATGCCCGAGGGCGAAATCATTTCGCTGAACAGCCGCGCCTTTGCCTCGAAATACGCCTCCATCGAGCCGTGGTAATCGAGATGGTCGCGGGTCAGGTTGGTGAAACCCGCCGCCGTAATGCGAAGGCCGTCGAGCCGGTACTGGTCCATGCCCTGACTGGACGCTTCAATCGCAAGATGCGTGACACCTGACGCTTCAAGCTCGGCGATTTCCGAATGCAGCGTGACGGGGTCGGGCGTGGTGAGCGAACCCGCACGGTTAACGCCCGGCGCGATAATGCCGATGGTGCCGAGTGACGCCGCCGCATAGTCCATCGACTGCCATATCTGGCGGCAGAAATTGACGGTCGAGCTTTTGCCGTTGGTGCCGGTCACGGCCACCACAACGTCCATCTGCTTGCCAAAGAAATTGGCGGCCATGCGCGCGAAACGCTGGCGCGGGTTTTTGTCCTCGACCAGCACGGCGGCAACGCCCGAAAGTTTCGTGCCTTCGGGCGCGAGAATGGCGACAGCGCCTCGCGCAATTGCATCGGCGATAAAATTGCGGCCGTCCTGCTTCGCGCCGGGGAAAGCGGCGAACAGGTATCCAGCCCGCACTTCGCGGCTGTCGGCGGTCAGGCCGGTAACTTCTATTTTTTCGGCTGCGGTGCGGTCGCCGAGGCGAACGCCTTCCGCATCACCGATCAGTTCCAAGAGGCGCAAAGCTCTTCTCCACCATAGGCTCGGACAGGTATTTCGACATTTCCCTCACAACATCGCCGCGCATGTCGAGCGCGGGGGGGATCTGGTATAGCGGCGCCATCTGCTCCACCACGCGGGCGACGACGGGGGCGGCAGTCCAGCCGCCGGTCGCGTAGCCGTGGGTGTCGGGCGCGGGTTTGGGTTCATCCAGCATCGCCAGCACCGCATAGCGCGGGCTCTCGATGGGGTAAACGCCGATGAATGACGATAGCAATGCGTTTTCGGTGTAGCGGCCATGGGTGTTTTTTTCGGCCGTGCCGGTTTTGCCGCCGACGTTGTAACCGTCAACCGCCGCCTGGCTGCCCGTGCCGCCTGCCACCACCAGCTCCATCAGCTGCCGCACTTTTTGCGAAGTCTGTGGCTGGATAACGCGCGGGCCGACCGGCGCGGGGCTTAATGCCTTGTCGCCGTCAAGTTTCACCAGCGAAGGCGTGACCATGACCCCGCCATTCACCAGTGCCGCCGCCGCGCGCACCAGATGCAGCGGCGATACGGCGATGCCATGGCCGAAAGAAGCGGTAAGGGTGCTGACCTCGCGCCACGGTTTCGGGTAAAGCGGCGCGCCGCGCTCGGGCAGCTCGATCGGCACGGCTTCGAAAAAACCCATGCGCGCGTAAAAATCTTTCAAGCCGTTTTCGCCCATCGCTTGCGCCATGCGCGCCGTGCCGATGTTGGACGAATACATGAAAATTTCCGGCACGCTCATCACGCGGTGCTTGGCGTGATAGTCGCTGATGGTGAAACGACCGATATGGATCGGCTCGGTCGCGTCAAACGACGAGCTGAAATTGACGCGGCCGGAGTCAAGCGCTCCTGCTGTCGAAAACAACTTCATGGTCGAGCCCATTTCAAACACGCCAAGCGTGGCGCGGTTGAACTTGCTGTCGTCGGCGGCCTCCGACGGGCGGTGCGGGTCGAAATCGGGCAGCGACACCATGGCGATAATCTCGCCCGTGTTCACGTCCATCACCAGCCCCGCCGCCGCTTTGGCGTGGAATTTATCGACGGCGGTCGAAAGCTCGCGGTGCAATATGTGTTGTACGCGCAGGTCGACCGTCAGGCGCACGGGCGTTTCGCCGCCCTTTAAAATATCTTCGCCCGATTTTTCGATACCCGCGATGCCGCGGCCGTCGACATCGGTATAGCCGGTCAGGTGCGCGGTCAGGTTGCCGCCGGGGTAAATGCGGCGGTCTTCCTCCTGAAAGCCAAGGCCGGGGTGACCGAGCGCGTTGATGGCGTATTGCTGCTTCGGCGTGATGCGCCGCTCTATCCAGATGAATTTGCGGCCGCTGGAAAGTTTTTTCAGGATGTCGGATTCTTTTTCGCCGGTCAGGATAGCGGCAAGTTCCTTCGCCACGGCCCCGGGGTTTTCAATCTGCGTGGTGTTGGCGAAAACCGAGGGCATGGCAAGCGAGGTCGCCACCAGTTCGCCGTTGCGGTCGACAATTGTGCCGCGCAGGGGGTGTGCAAGGGGTTGCACGTCGCGCTCGGCCGCCGTTGCGGTTTCGGCGGCAGGGGTATCGCGCAGCAAGGTCAAATCGGCAAGGCGCAGCGAGATAGCGAAATAGCCGAGCAGGAAAAATGCCGCGACAAGCGCGAGGCGGATTTTGGCCTGCGTCAGCGATGAATGCCGTTCGCCATGAAGTTCCTGTTTTTCATTTTGAGAAATGCTGCTCATGCTTATTGCACCCCCAGACTTTTGATAACATCACCGAAGTCGCGCCCCTGCGGCGCATGTGGGGCTGCAGGGGCGGGAGCGCGTGCCCCACCCGCGGTACGCGGCTGTTCCGCCCATGCGCTCGTTTTTGCCGACGGGGGGCGCGGCTTTGCAGGTTGCGGTGCGAACACCGGCGATATTTCTGCCGCTGTCAGCGGTTTCAACACAATGGCGGGTTTTTCGGGAACGGGCACGACGGCGACAACCGGCGCTTCGGTGACCGGCACGGGGGCGGGTTTTACTGCCAGCTCCGATACTTTGCCGAACTGCTTGCCCTTCAGCGGCGCGAGGCCGAGATATTTTTTCGAGAGTTTTTCAAGGCGGTCGGGCTGGTTCAGGTAGCTCCATTCCGCCTGCAGCACGCGCAGGGATTCGTCTTCTTTTTTCAGCGCGGCGTTGATATTGGCAAGCCGCGTGCGTCCGTCATTCACCCGCTGGCTGGTCTGGAACAATATCCCGCCGCACAGCGAGGCAAGGACGAGCCACAATAACGCAGTCTTACGCATGGGCGTTTTCCTCCATAACAGGGGCGGATGTGCGGATGCCGTAGCGCAGGCGCGCCGAGCGCGAACGCGGGTTGGCGGCGGTTTCGTCGTCCTGCGGTTTCAGCCCGTTGTTTTCCTCGAGCGCGAAACTGGGCAGGCGCTTGTCGGCGCGGTCGGGCAGGTGGCGCGAGACATTGGCCATACGCCCCGATTTTTCTTTCAGGAAGTTTTTCACGCGCCAGTCTTCGAGCGAGTGGAAAGACACAACCACAAGCCGGCCTTCTTCGCCCAGCAATGTTTCCGCCGCGTTGAGCGCCTTTTCAAGCTCGCCCAGTTCGTCGTTCACGTAAATGCGCAAGGCCTGAAAGGTGCGGGTCGCTGTGTCGGTTTTCAAGCCGCCGTGCATCGGCAACACGCTGTGAACGACATTGGCAAGATCGCGCGTGGTCGACAAAGGCCGAGCCGCGATAATGCGTTTGGCGATCTGGCGCGAAGCACGTTCTTCGCCATAGGTGTAAATAATATCCGCCAGTTCTTTTTCGGCGAATTTGTTGACCACGTCTTTTGCCGACAGCCCCTCAAGGCTCATACGCATGTCGAGGGGGCCGTCATGCTGGAAAGAAAAGCCGCGCTCCGGCGTCGCGAGCTGGATGGATGAAACGCCAAGGTCAAGCACGATACCGTCGATTTTCTCCACGCCTGCACCCGCCAGCAACGCGGCAACGCTGCCGAAGCAGCCGTGAAGGGGCACAAGGCGGGAGCCGAAATCGCGCTGCATGGCGGCTGCGCGCGCAAAGGCCTCGGGGTCGCGGTCGATGGCGTAAACGGTGCAGTCTGCTGATTCAAGGATGGCGCGTGTATAGCCGCCCGCGCCGAAAGTGCCGTCCACATACACGCCGCCGTCTTTCGGGGCGAGCGCCTTCAGCACCTCGCGCAGCATGACCGGGATGTGCGCGCGGGTTTCCGGTGCGGAAACATTTTCTTTAAAGATAGCCAAAGCCTGTGCAACCCCGACAAGTCGTTCCGCTTTTTATCCTGCGGATTTTTTTTTGCAGTTTTTTGTCAAATCCGGCCGGCTACACCCCTGAAAACCATGCCATATTCAACCCCATTTATAATGTACATGGGACAGGCCATAGCGTCAACGAGGCAGGGGTGCAAAACCCCCTGAATTTTATTGCAGATTTGGTGCAGACGTATCAGGCACGGGTCAGGCGTTGAGTGCGGGGCCGCGCGCGGCGGGTTTTGCGGGTTTTTCCGCGAGGTCGGGCGGGTTGCCGCCTTGTGCTTTCAGCTTCTGGTGCATCAGTTCGACTTCTTCGAGGCTGTCGAGGTCGCTGAAATTCTGCACCAGCATGGCGTTGGCAACGCCGCTGCCGCTGTATTGCGAAAAGATGCTGGTGATATGCCGCGCCTTGAAGTTGAAAATGCGGCGCAGCTCGGGGTCGGCACCCGACTGGCGGTCGAAATCATTGATGACGCTGAGGGTGTAGTCGTTTAGTTTTTCATATGCTTCATTGTTCGGCATTTGAGAATCCTATGTAAACTAACTTTACGGCGTATTTCCTGAAGAAAGGCGAGGCGTTTTTTTGCCAAGGCCGGGCAGAAGGTCGTCAAGCGGCGGCGGGTGTCCGCCGATTTTTTCAAACTGTTGGTGCAGCTCGGCGATCTCGGCGGTGTTCTCGATATCGCGGAAATTCTGCACCTGCATCGCCGAGGTCACGGCGGCGGTATAAGCGGTTTCCGAGCTGCCGAAGTCGCCGCGCGGTATCAGGTAACTTTTCAATCCCCCGCGCTCGTAAATGGTCGTCACCTGCGCGGCCTTGAAATTGAAAATGCGCACAAGGCGCGGCGTGCCCCAGTCGCTGCTGCCTTCCGACAAGCTGGTCGTGACCTTCAGCGTGTGGTCGTCGAGTTTTTTTAAATCGCTCATGATTGTGCTTTTCCTGCTGCTATTCCGGACAACTTCGCCTTGCCGAGCGAAGGCAGAATTTCATCGAGCGCGGGTGGCTTGCCGCCGAGCTGGGTGAGTTTTTCATGCATCAGCCGTATTTCGGCGTCCGACTGGAAATCGTCGAAACGCTGGTGGGCGATTGCCGTTGATACGCCTGAAGATCCGCCGGTTTTGTACCCGCCGCCCTGATAGGTAATGTCGCGCGTCATGGTTGTCACTTGCTGCGCGAGGAAGTTGAAGGTGCGGGTGATGCGTGTGTTGAAACTCACGCCGGTGTCATAGCCCTCGCCCTTGCGGATGACGGACAGCGTGTAGTCGTTTTCCTTCATTGTGTCCTCGGTGAAGTTCACATCGTCGATCATGCGGCGCTCCAAAACGGTGGCAGGGCTATGTAAATAATGG
>JAYUPV010000040.1:0-8160 GCA_043759865.1 Alphaproteobacteria bacterium
CTCGTACTGTCCCTTTCCTTCGCGCTCCCCTTATCCTTAGCGCTTGCCGAGGAAGGCGCACCGCCCGCGCCGGTACTGGCGCAAGAGGAATCAGCGGACGGCCTGCCGCCCGAGCCCGACCTTTCCGGCGCGACGGGAGTAACCGGCGACTCGGTTGCCGGATCAGCCGGAGAGGAAACACCGCACACGCCGCCGAACATCACCGATGAAGCGCAGCGCATCTGGGACAAATACGGCGACGCAATTTATCAGGTGCAGGTTATCGACCTTAATTCCGACACCAAGAACAGCATCGGCTCGGGCTTCCAGTTTTCCAAAGACGGTTTGATTGCCACCAACTACCACGTCGTGGCGGAAGCGTTGCAGCGCAAGGAAAACAACCGTCTTGAATACCTGCACGACAAGGGCGAAAAAGGCCCGTTGAAGATTCTCATCGCCGATGTCGCGCACGACCTCGCGATTTTAAAGATGGACAAGCCCGGCAAGGTCTATGTCGATCTCGGACGCTCCGACCTGCCGAAGGGCTCGCGGCTGTTTTCGCTCGGCAACCCGCATGACATCGGCTTCACGATTATCGAGGGCACATATAACGGCGTTTCCAAGGAAAGTTTTATCGACAAAATCCACTTTTCCGGCTCGCTCAACCCCGGCATGAGCGGCGGCCCCGCGCTCAGCCACGATGGTAAAGTCGTGGGCGTCAACGTTTTGACTGCGGGCAACAATATCAGCTTCCTCGTGCCAGTCGAGCCGCTGAAGGCGCTGGTGGCGGAGCAAGCCGCGCTGAAGGAAGGCTATGACTTCCTCGCCAACGCCAACACGCATATCGAGGAACAGCTTTTGAAGGCGCAGCAAAAAGTCGCCGATATCCTGCTTGGCAAAGAGCCGTGGAAAACCGTGCCCTTCGGGACCTTCACCGTGCCGGGCCGCATCAGCCTAGCCTTCAAGTGCTGGGGCGACACGACCAAGCAGGAAAAGCAACCCTACCGCGAATATTCACGCTCCAGCTGTTCGAGCCAGGACAGACTGTTCCTCGACAATAGCCTCGACACCGGCACGCTGTCTTATAACTTCAACAGCCTTTCAGCCTCGGACAAAATCAACCCCACGCGCTTTTACAACTATTACGAAACCCAGTTCCAGAACCATTACGGTTTCGGAGCAAGGGAAGAGGACGTGACCAACTTTGACTGCAACACGAAATTCGTGGACATCGCCGAACACCGCTGGAAGGCGGCGTTTTGCGCGCGGCAGTACAAAAAATACCCGCGCATCTACGACATGCAGCTATATCTCGCGCTTATCGACAACCCGCGCTTCGGGTTGATGGCTTCCCTGAACACGCAAGGCATGTCGAAAGACACCTCGCTGAAACTCGCTGAAAAGTTCATGAAGGAAATCCGCCTGCGTGAGGCGACCTCCACCGGAGCGGCCGCAGTACCGGAACTGAGCATCGTGCATGACGCCGCCGTTCTCGATCCCCTTCCGCAACCACAGCCCACCGTAAAACCGGCGCAGCCGGAGGCGCAACCCGCGCAAAAACCCCAAGGGGAACAGCCGTGAAACTTGTCCTTGAAATCACCAGCCATGCGGGCGACGGCAACATCTCGCACCGTTCCATCGAGAGCTTTCCCGCGAATATCGGGCGCGGCTACCACAACGATATCATCGTCGGCGACCCGCATGTGAGCGCGCAGCACCTGCGCCTCGATTTCGACGGGCAGACCTTTACCGTCCACGACACCGGTTCCGAAAACGGACTGCTGCTGAACGACAAGCAGCACAAGGCGGTGGGAGTCGCGTTAAAATCGGGCGACACCGTGCGCATCGGGCGCACCTCTATTCGCGTCTTCGACCCTGCGCACCCCGTCGCGCCCGCGCTGCGCATGCAGCGCGCCAACCCCTTCCTCGTCTGGCTTGCCAACCCCATCACCGTCTGGAGCATGTTCAGCCTCGCGCTTGTGCTCGCCGTGCTGGAAAAATATTTTGACTCGTGGGATATCGAGGTCGCAGCCGAGCTTGGCGGCACGGCCTTTTCCACCGGCATTGCCATCTTCCTCTGGTCGGCTTTGTGGGCCGTGGCCGGAAAACTTGTGCGCCACAAATCGCGTTTCCGCAGCCATGTCGCCTTCGTCAGCCTTTTCGTTTGCGCCATGGTCACGATTGCAGCCCTGCAGGACTATCTTGGCTTTTTCAGCACCGGCAAATCTCTTTCTTCGCTGTTCATCAGCGTACTGAGCGCCTGTGCGGGGCTTGCGCTGCTCTACGGTTCTCTGACCCTTGCGACCGACATGTCGGTAAAAAAACGCCGCCTCTGGACCGGTTTTTTTGCCGTGGGCGCTTTGCTGATTTCGGTCGCGCTTGCGGTTATCGACAGCGACAGTTTCAACACCTCGCCGGAGTTTTCGGACGGGCTGCAGCCTTACCTGTCACGGCTGGTCTCCGCCGACTCGGTCGACGGCTTTATGACCGGCAACGGAGAATTGTTCCATTCGGATGTGTTCAAGCCTGAAACCATCAGCGTTCTGCCCCCTCAAAAATAACATTATAATCAATGGGTTATAATTTCCCTGTCCGCTAGTCGTGGACAGTATTTTACATATTCTTTATAATCCTTGGATAGGATTTTGGGGAAATCGCAAAGCAGAGGACAACTTTATCATGGCCACCGTGGAGCAAAAATCGCTGACAGTCGCAGAGGTGCTGGAAAATGCGCTCGAGCGTATGGGCGATCTCTCGGGCGCGCAGGTGACCGTTATCGATTATGCCGGCGACTTTAGCGGCAACGAGAAAGCCGCGCGGCTGATGGAAATTTTTCAGGGTTTCAGCAACGGCAAAAAACAAGTCACCCTCGTCACAGGCGACCTGACGCAAGACAGCGGCCAGCAAAAACTGCTGTTCGGTGCGGAGCAAGGACAGGCGGGTGCCGGCAAGGGCTTGCTTGGTGAGAAATTCGCGGCAGTGCAACGGACCGGCCTACGTTACCCGATGCTGTCATCCCTTGCGGAGAAAATGATTGATGAAAGCGGCCTGGACTTCAACATGCAGCTTGGCCTGAAAGTTATCGTCAACGAAGATATCTCCCGCCGCATGGTCAGCATCGACGGCGGCATCGGCGACCTGCGCCGCCACGTGAACAGCTACCTGAAAAAGCCCATGACACCCGAATGGTCGGCGGAGCTTTTGGCGAAATCGCCCTTTCTGTCGGCCCTCGACCGGTTCAGCAACGGCTGCAGTGAAGACCTGCACGCCCCCACCCGCGCCACCTTCCGCAAGAAGGGACAAACACCATGAGCGGCGGCGACAAGGTGATATCGTGACTAAAAACTCCGTCACGTTCACAACGCTGGCCGGCACGGCGAAGGCCGAGGACATTGCATTACGCATCAGCGACATTATTTCCCTGCTGCCCTCGGGCGAGGCATTTTTTCTCGGGCAGTTCGCCGCCATCATCAAGGCAAAGAACCTGCAATTCGACCACAGCGAACAAACCGCGCAGTTGCACCTGAAAGAAACAGTCGAGGCTGCCTGTGGCAAAAGACAGATCGGCCTGCAGCTGCGCCGCTTCCTGACCAGCCCCGCCGTGCGCGGGCTGGTGGATGAACAGTTCCCGGCTTACGAGCTTGCCATGCTCGCGAAAAACGCAGGGGCAGTGGCAGATGCCGTGGCCTCCCCCGTGGGGCAAATCACGGATGCTCCCGCCAAGGCCGTTTTCAAGCCGCGCAATCCTTGATTTTTCAGGCTATTCCCGCGATTGACCTTTTCCGTATTCTGGAGTAATTTTGCCAATTACATAACTGTTTCCGGATACACTCCCCGCGATGACCTACATGCCCCGCCCCATTCCGCCGCAAAGACCCCGCAGCGCACCCGCAACACCGCCGCAGGCTGGTGCTGGCTTAAGTGACCGGTTTGAAAATGTGGCGACAGCCTCGCTGCCCGCCTACCGGAGCGAGAACGCCCCGCATACGGCTTTCGACATCAACCTGATGACCGGCGACGACACCGGCACGGGTCTGCATTTCTTTTTGTGGGATATCGCCCCCGGCAGCCTTGCGACACAAGTAATGCGCGCGGCGGTGACCGGCGATACACGCACGATGGCCGCCCTGCTGAAAAGGCCTGAGGTGCTGCCCGATTTTGCCAATATCCACGGTGTGACGCCGCTGATGGCAGCGGCGGCACGCGGGCATATTGAAATCGTCGAGCTGCTGCTCGCGGAGCCGCTGGTCAATGCCAGCCGGCAAGCCCCCGGCGGCTGGACGGCGCTGCACTACGCCGCGCATTTCGGCAAAGAAGTAACCGCGCGTTCTCTCATCGCGCATCACGCGCCGCTCGACGCCGAAACCGTCACGGGCCAGCTGCCGCACATGATTGCGGCGGAAAAGCCTGTCGCGGCTGCTTTCTGGCAGAGCCGGAATTTCACGCGCTTCATGAAGAATTATAATCCCGCGCACCCAAAACTGCAGCTGCCGCCCGCGCCTGTTGTCGCGGCTGAGGAAACCGTTGTCGTGCAGAACGTTGATGAAAAGCAGCCGACAGCGCCCGATGTGCTGACCTTGATTGACGGGCTCGCCCGGATGAAAATTGAGGAATTCAAACCGGTCTTTGAAAAAATGATGGCAAAGGAAATACCCCACACGGTGGATAAATTATTTATCGCGGCGGCGGCGCAGGGTAATACCGGGGTGATGGACTACCTGCGCGCCAAGATCTTTATCTCGTCCGAGACGCTCGACCGCGCCCTTGCGGCGACCATTAGAGAAATCGACCGTCCCGAGGCCGCGCACCGGCTGATGCTGTGGGGCACCGATCCCGACTCACCGGAAGGCCCGCTGATGAAAGACAAAAAATCTTCCTCTATCCTTCAGCGCGCTTTCGCGGCGCAGACGGCAGGCGCGTTCGAGGAAATGGTGCTGTGGGGCGACAGCACGAAAGACAAAGAAATTTTCAGCAGCTACCTGAAAAGGGCACGCATCGCCCAGCAGGGTTCTCCCCCCGTGCCGGAAAGCTGGCGCGACAAGAGCGATAACAAAAAACTAGTCGAGGCCGTGGAGCTGTGGGAGAAAAAACAATCCTTGCGGCGCACCGGCACGAGCAAGCTGCAAAATATTTTCTGCATGGCCGCCGCACGCAACGATATCGTCACCGTCATGGCGGCCTATGCCGAGGCGCGCGCCGACCGCATACTGCGCGGCACAGTCAGGATGAACGCCGCCGCCGGTGGCAGCGCGATCGGAGTCGCGTTGATAAACAAACGTTATGCTTTTGCCAGAAAACTTATCGCAGACGGCTACCGCCTCGCCGACGCCCCGGCAGACTTGCTCCGCAGGGCCGTGAACCAGTCCACCGCCTATGGCAAAAAACTCGCCGAAGATCATCTTTCCGGAAAGATGGTGGCAATTGACATCGAAAAAATCGCACCGCCCCGAACCGACCACCACGGCGCTGCCCTTTACATGATGCCGCCCACGATGTCGCGCTACGGAATGATGTAAGTTCATTCCCGTATACTTCTTTTATTGTTACTTTTTGCTGCACCGCATCGTAATTAACTAAATCTTAAAACCGTTTTCCTATTATTTTGTTGCGCGGACATTTGCCGTGACCAGCGGTTTTACGCTATCCTTTAACGGGGAATCGGGGTTTACATGCTTGGCATCAATAAATTTTTCAACCAGCTCTCGAGCAATGGCGTCAACAAGCGCAACAAGCAGGGCGAGACGAAGCTGTATCGCGCGGTCCGCAGCGGCAATATCAAGGAAGTCAAAAAACTTTTGCGCGACGGGGCGGACCCCGACATCGCGGATGCACACGGCCTCACGCCGCTGCATCAAGCCGCCTATTGGGGTGAAGGCGAAATTACCGCGCTGCTACTGAAGGCGGGCGCGCAAGTGAATGCCGAAAACAACGGCAAGGGCTGGACACCGCTGCACTCCGCCGCCGTGTCGGGCGGCATGAGGTCAAGACAGGATGTTATCGAGCTGCTGCTGGAAGCAGGCGCGAAACAGGATGCAAAAGACAAGCACGGCTGGACACCCGCCGACTATATGGTGCTGTGGGAGCAGAACGAGGCCGCAGCCGAAAAGCTGAAGCAGTTTTTACAAATCCCGAACGGCCTTGCCCCGCCGAAAGGCGTTGACCGCGTGCCGAACGCCCCCCGCCCGCCATTAATGTAAAAAAGGCTTTTTACTATTATATTGCCCTGCCTTGCCTTTTAGCTGAGACTAAGGGCAGGATAGTTTTTTTCAAAGGAATACCACCATGGAACTCTGGGTCACGCTCGGCATTGTCGCGTTTATCGTTGTACTATTCATCGTACTGTACAACCGCATCGTGGCGTTGGTGCAGCGGCGCAAGAACGCGTTTTCGGATATCGACGTGCAGCTGAAACTGCGGCTCGACCTCGTCCCGAATCTGGTGGAGACAGTCAAGGGCTATGCCAGCCATGAAAAAGAACTACTCGAAAACGTAACCAAAGCGCGCACCAACGCGATGCAGGGCGGGGCGATTGCCGACCGCGTCCCGGCGGAGGCCGCGCTTGGCACAGCCGTCATGAAGCTTATGGCTGTCGCTGAAAATTATCCGCAGCTGAAGGCCGACGCGAATTTCCGCCAGCTGCAATCAGAACTCTCCGACATCGAGAACAAGATTGCGGCTGCGCGCCGTTTCTTCAACAACGCGACGGGCGAATACAACACCGCCATCAAGCAGTTTCCCGCCGTGCTTATCGCAGGGATGGGCGGTTTCAAGGAAGAAATCTTCTTTGAAATGGGCGCGGAAGAAAAAGCTGCGGCGAATGTTGCCCCGAAAGTGAAGTTCGGCGCTTGACCCTTAAACGCCGGGCGCTTTCAGGTTCTTGTGGTGACGTTGGGCGATGTCTGCCGCAGTCGAAATTTCGCGGCCGATGGCACCGAAATCCGGCTCTTCATAAATGGCAATCAATGTCTGGCGCGCGGTGTTGATCACACGCTCGCTTTCGACGACGCCGTAGGCCTCGACGGATTGTTCGGCGCGGCGCAGATCGTCGGCGATGCTGTCGAGCACGAACGAATACTGGCCGGAAACTTTGGAAGCATCTTCAAAATGCGCGCGCATCTCGGGCAGCGCGGAGGCAAAAGCGTGGTGGTCGGCGATCAGGCGGTCTCTCATGGGTATTCACTCCTCAAATAGCAGGCCCCGTTTTCGGGGTCTTGATTTTAAAAACGGCGGATGCGTGGCGGGCCTCGGATGCGCGGCTTTTTTGAAAAGTCGGGTTTTTGAGGTTTTTTAAAACCGCCGGATACTTGTTACAGGTAAGGGGCTGGTTTTAAAGCGCCGAGCATCTTGGCCGGACAAGTGCAAATCTACGCGCTTTTTTGCTGCGATGCAATATAAACAGTGTAAATATCTGAAACACGCTGAAAAAGCAATAGTTTAGTCGCTCCCTTGCCTTGCAGCGACAGGGGTATAAATCTACAATAGTCACACCGGTTTAAAGGAGACTCGGGGAAAAATGCAGTCGGATGAAATGATGGCGGCAGAGGGCTTTTCCGCCCATGTCTGGAACAACCACCTGAAATCGGTGCTGCTGCTGGCGGGTTTCCCCGTGCTGCTGGCGCTGATGATGGGCGCTTTTTTTGCAGGGATCGACCTGCTCGGGCAGCGCGGCACTTACGATCTGCCCCGTGCCGCGCATGCGGGGTGGGAGGGCATCCTGCGCTACGGGCACTTCGCCCTTGCGGGCGCTGCGGTCTGGTTCCTGATTGCGTTTTTCTTCCACGGCGCGATGATGCGGATGGTCACAGGCTCGCAGCCCATCACGCGCGAGCAAGCGCCGAAGATCTACAACATGCTCGAAAACCTGTGCATCTCGCGCGGCATTCCCATGCCGCAATTCGAGGTTATCGACAGCCCCGCGCTCAACGCCTTCGCTTCGGGGCTTGGCGAAAAATCGTTTAAGATTGTGCTGACGCGTGGCATTATCGAGAAGCTGCAGGATGACGAGCTTGAAGCCGTGATTGCACACGAGCTGACCCATATCCGCAACCGCGACGTACGTTTGCTCATCATCTCGGTCATTTTCGTCGGCATGATAAGTTTCTTTTGCGAAATGCTTTTCCGCAGCATGATCCACGGGCGGCGGCCGAACTACTATTCAAGGCGCAACGGCAAAGATGCCGG
>JAYUPV010000041.1:0-23978 GCA_043759865.1 Alphaproteobacteria bacterium
GACAGAACTTGCTGATTCAAATTGGGAATGTCGGGATTGATCCGGGAAGGGTCAATATCATCTGTCAGTTGGATTTTGTAAACGCCCATCTCCTTGATCGCGTAGATGTTACTGCCGGTGGATAGCAGATACTTAGCTGCTGACTTATCGTCGCCACCGAGGTCAAGCGTGATCGCTGCTTCGCGTTGAATATCTATGGAACGCTTCTTGGACATCCTTTAATTCACCGCCCTAACTTCACTCACTTCCGGAATAAAGTGCTTTAGCAGGTTTTCGATGCCGCTTTTCAGGGTGGCAGTGGAGGAGGGGCAGCCGGCGCAGGCGCCGCGCATGGAGAGGAACACCACGCCGTCTTCAAACGAATGGAAAACGATGTCGCCGCCGTCCTGCGCGACCACGGGGCGGATGCGGGTGTCGAGCAGTTCTTTTATCTGCTTCACAATCTCGGTGTCTTCGCCGCCCGCTGTCGAGGCGTGGCCTGCGACATCGTGCAAATGTTCGTCATTCATCACGGGGCGGCCGGCGGTGAAGTGCTCCATGATAACGCCCAAGATGAGGGGTTTCAGCGCGGGCCAGCTGTCTTCATCGGTTTTCGTGACGGTCACGAAATCGGAGCCGAGGAAAACACCCGCCACGCCCTTGACCTTGAACAGTTGGGCGGCAAGCGGCGAGACATCGGCCTTGGCGGCTTCGGTGAACTCCGCCGTGCCTTTGACCATGACTTCGCAGCCGGGCAGGAATTTCAGGCTCGCGGGATTGGGGGTTTGTTCGGTCTGGATAAACATGTCAGGGAACGCCTTTCGTTGTCGAATACACAAAATGCAGCGCTTCGCCGGGGAAGACGAGCGGGTGGATGGCATGGGCCGCCTGCGCCGCTTCGGCGAAGCCGGTTAAAATCAGTTTCAGTTTTTTCGGGTAGGTCGCGATATCGCCGACGGCAAAAATGCCGGGAATGCTGGTTTCGCTGGTCGCTTGCGCGACGGGAATGTGGTGGTGCTCGACCGTCACGCCCCAGTTGGCGATATGCCCCAGCTGCGGCGTGATGCCGAAAAAGGGCAGCAATATATCGGCCTGCAGCGTTTTTTCTTTGCCGTCGAGATCGGCGACGACCACGCCTGTCAGCTGCGCGCCTTCGCCTTTCAGCGCGTGCAATTGATAGGGTATGACCATTTCGATTTTGCCGGTGGCGGCGATTTTCTGCAAGCGGTCGACGCTCTCGGGTGCCGCGCGGAACTTGTCGCGGCGGTGTACGAAATAGATTTTCTTCGCGACTTCGGCAAGCGATATCGCCCAGTCGACCGCGCTGTCGCCCCCGCCTGCGATGACAAGCGTCTTGTCTTTAAAATCCTGACGCTGCCTGACGAGATAGAAAATCGACTTGCCTTCATAGGTGGCAAGGTTTTCAAGCGGCGGCTTGTTGGGGCCAAACGCGCCCGCACCCGCCGCGATGATGATGGCGCGGCAATCAATCGTGGTGCCGGAACTGGTCGTGACGGTGAAGCCGTGCGAGGTACGCAGCACGGCTGTTGCCTGCTGGTTCAGATGATAAACGGGGGCGAAGGGGCGCGCCTGTTCCTCCAGACGCTCGATCAATTCACCCGCCAGCACGGTCGGCAGCGCGGGGATGTCGAAAATCGGTTTTTCGGGGTAGAGCGCGGTGCATTGCCCGCCCGCCTGTTCAAGGCTGTCGATGACATGGCATTTCATTTTCAGCATGCCGCATTCGAACACCGCGAACAGCCCTGCGGGGCCCGCGCCGACGATCACCACATCTGTTTTTAGTGTCTTATCCATAGGGTGCTTTATGTCATATCCTTGGGCTTAAGTCTACCCGCTTCAAGGTTTTACCATAGTTTGTTGACTCGGCTCGGGCGGGGCTTTAGCATGTGTCCGAACACCATATATATACGCTATGTTCCACAGCAAATATAAGAGGAGTGAGACGCTTTGCAACCCGACAGCAAGCACGGCATCGCGTCCGGTAAAGTGGACGACGACCACGCGGCTTTTTTCCGCGCGGTGCATGGCGGCGATCTCGCCTTCCTCGAAATTTTTCTCGCTAAAAATCCCGGTGCCGCCAAATGGAACACGCCCGACGGCACGCCGCCGCTGGTGCTGGCCATCGGCGCGGACGACCGCGACCTGTGGGCACCCGAAAGCCCGTCCTATAGCCATGGCGAAGTCATCAACCTGCTCATCACCTATGGCGCGGATGTGAACGCGAAAGACGTGCAGGGGCGCAGCGCGCTTCTGGAAGAATGCCGCCACGACCAGCGCGAAGAAGTGATCGAGGCGCTGCTGGCGCATGGCGCCGATATCAACGCTGTCGACAACCTGAAAACCGGCGTGCTGCACCTGTTCGCCACGCGCGACTATAACGAGGAAATCATCACCACCCTCGCGAAAAAAGGCGCGGATGTGAACGCGCGGGACTGGCTCGGCAATACGCCGCTGCACATCGCGGCGGGGGAAAGCGGGTTTGAATTCACCAGCGGGCATCTCGATGCTGTGCGGCGTTTGCTGGATGCCGGCGCGTCGCTCGAGATACGGAACAACAGCATGCGCACGCCGCTCGACACCGCCAACATGAACGGTGATTTCGCGGAAGACGGCAAGCGGCCCACCGCCGACCTTATCCAGGGCATCATCGGCGCGCGCCCGAAACCGCGTGTGCCGCGCACCACGCCCTCGAACGACGATGAACAGGAGGCGGGCGTGAAAAAACCCGGCCCGAGCCTGACACCGCCGCCGAACGGGCGCTTCAAATTGAAGCCGCCTTCACCCTGATGCCTCCCATTCGTACTGACGCGCGCGTCATCCGCATAGAAAACGAAGAAGACATGCGCGTGCTGGCCGTGCGCATCGCGCAAATCCTGAAAACCGGCGATGTGATTACGCTTGCGGGCGGGCTTGGCGCGGGGAAAACGGTTTTTGCCCGCGCGCTCGTCAACGCGCTTGCCCCCTCCGAAGAAGAAGTGCCGAGCCCTACTTTCACGCTTGTTCAAGTGTATGACCGCCAGAGCCCCGCCATCTGGCATTTCGACCTGTACCGCCTCGAAAAACAGTCGGAAGTGGCGGAACTGGGCTGGGAAGAGGCGCGGCGCGAGGGCGTCGCCGTCATCGAATGGCCCGACCGTCTTGGTAGCCTTTTGCCGAGAGATAGGCTAGAAATAACCATCGAATTCGCGCCTGATTCCGACGCCGCGCGGGTGGTCACTTTCACCCCCTTCGGCCAATGGATACGGCGGCAAAAGGAAGACTGACATGGCCCAACTCCCGAAAAAAGCCTTCGTCCTCGCAGCAGGCCTCGGCGAGCGCATGCGCCCCCTGACCGACAACTGCCCGAAGCCGCTTTTGTATGTCGCAGGCACAACCATGCTCGACCGCGCGCTTGATGCGCTGGTTGAAGCAGGGGTGGAGGAAGCGGTGGTGAATGTCCACTACCTGCCGCAAATGATCATCGACCATTTGAAAGACCGCAAAGCCCCCAAAATCACCATCGCCCGCGAAGAAAAGCTGCTCGACACCGGCGGCGGCGTGAAAAAGATGCTGGAATTTTTCGGCGATGAAAGTTTCTATGTCCTGAACGCCGATGTCGTCTGGACCGATGGCGGCGCGGTTTCGACCCTGCGCCAGATGGCGGCGAAGTGGGATGCGGGCACGATGGACCTCATGCTGCTGCTCCACACAACCGAAGACCTGCCGGAATATGCAGGCAAGGGCGATTATTATCTGGCAGATGGCGCTGACCGCCCCGTGTTCAAGGCACGCGCTGCAGAACCGCCGAATTATATTTTCGCAGGGCCGCGCATTGTGCATCCGCGTTTGTTCGATGGCGCTCCCGATGGCGCGTTTTCGTTTCTGCAACTGTTCCACAAGGCCGAGCTTGCGGGCCGCCTGACCGCGCACCGCCATGACGGCGGCTGGAACCATGTCGGCACGCCCGAGGCTTTCAACGAAACCAACCGCATCCTTGCCGCACCCGGCAAAAAACGCGCACCATGACAGGGCTGCGCGAAAAGGCAAATGTCGTAAATATCGAGGCAGGGCAGTCTTTCGCCGACAGCCTTGCGCAAGGCATTTTGGAGCAGACTTCCGGCGACCCGCTGAAACTCTCCGAAATGCTCGTCCTGCTGCCCTCCCGCCGCGCCTGCCGCACTTTGCGCGAGGCGTTTTTGCGGTTGTCGGAGGGGAAACCCCTGCTGCTGCCGCGCATGCAGCCCGTCGGCGATGTCGATGCCGATGAAGTGGCGCTGCTGCTGGCGGCGGAGGAAGACGCGGCGGATGTGCTCGACATTCCCCCCGCCATCTCGCCGCTTGAACGGCAATTATTGTTGGCGAAACTGGTGCAGGCGGCGCGCAATTTTGAAGCCCCCGGTGAAAAACCCTCGTTCGACCAGGCCGTCGCCCTTGCCGAAAGCCTCGGACGCTTTCTCGATGAAGTTCAGACCGAAAAACTCGATTTCGACAAGCTTGAAAATATCGTGCCGGGCGAGTTTGCGGTACATTGGCAAAAAACCCTCAAATTCCTGCACATCCTGACCGACAACTGGCCGAAGATTTTGAAAGAGCGCGGCGTGGTCGATACCGGCCTGCGCCGAAATCTTCTTATCGCCGCGCAAATCAAGGCATGGAAAAAATCGCCGCCCGCGCATCCCGTTATCGCCGCAGGCTCGACCGGAACTGTTCCCGCCGTACGCGAATTGCTGTCGCTGGTAGCCAGGCTGCCGCAGGGCGCGGTGGTGCTGCCGGGGCTTGACCGTGGCATGGACGAAGAAAGCTGGGAAGCGGCGGGCGAAGACCACCCGCAGCATAACCTGAAAATTTTGCTGAAAGAATTCGGCCTGCTGCGCGAAAGCGTGGGCGAATGGGTTTTGAAAGATAAACCCGCCCGCAACGAAGCGCGTGTCAAGCTGTTGTCCGAAGCCGTGCGCCCCGCCGAGACGACCGAAAACTGGCGGGCGTTGCGCGCGGGTGATATTCCGCCGCAGGCGCTCGACAGTTTCACGCGCATCGACTGCGCCACGCCGCAGGAGGAGGCCGATGTCATCGCCCTTATCCTGCGCGAGGCGTTGGAAACCCCCGGCAAGACCGCCGCGCTTGTCACGCCCGACCGCCGCCTTGCGCGCCGCGTGTCGCTCAGCTTGCGCCGCTGGGGCATCGAGATCGATGACTCGGGTGGCCAGCCGCTGACCGAACTTCCCATCGGCACATGGATGAACCTGACCGCCGAAATGGCCGAGGAGCAACTCGCGCCCGTCACGCTTTTGTCATTCCTTAAACACCCGCTGATGGCGGCGAATATGCAGTCGGAAGAACTGCGCGGCATGGTGTCGCTGCTCGATGAAAAAGTGCTGCGCGGCCCGCGCCCTGCTGCAGGCTTCGACGGCCTTGCCGAAGCCATCCGCGCGCTGCCGGAAGAAAAACAATATCGTCAGCAATTGCTCGGTTGGCTGGAAACAGTTGGCGCGCAAATGTCGGGCTTCACCGGCCTGATGTCGCAGAAAAATGAAATTCCGTTCCGCGAACTGCTGGAAAAACATATCCGCATGGCCGAAACCCTTGCCGCCACGCGTGAGATGAACGGCGCGCAGCGGTTGTGGTCGTGGGAACAGGCCGAGCCGATGAGCAATTTCCTCGCCGAGCTTGCCGCCGTGTCACGACAAGTGCCCGATATCGCGCCCGCCGATTATGTTTCGCTGCTGCGGCAACTGATGAAAAATGTTTCCGTGCGCTCGCATATCGGCGCGCATCCGAGGCTTTCCATCATGGGTTTGCTCGAAGCGCGGCTGCACTCGACCAATCTTGTTATCTTGGGCGGGTTGAACGAAGGCACATGGCCCGCCTTGCCGGCGCCCGACCCGTGGATGTCGCGCCCCATGCGCCGCACATTCGGTTTGCCCTCGCCGGAATATAAAATCGGCATTTCCGCGCATGACTTTGTGCAGGCCGCCGCCTCGCCCGAACTGGTGCTGACCCGCGCTTCGAAAGTGGACGGCACGCCGACGGTCGCCGCGCGCTGGCTGCTGCGGCTTGATACCGTGTTGCAGGCGGCGGGGCTGGAGCTTGCGCCGCGCAAGGCCAACCTGTATCGCCAATGGATGAAAGATATCGACACGCCAAAGGAAGTGAAGCCCGCGAAGCGCCCCGACCCGCGCCCACCCGTCGCTGCGCGCCCTCGCCAGTTGTCGGTCACGCGTATTGAAAGCTGGATGCGCGATCCGTATCAGATTTACGCCCAATATGTGTTGAAGCTGAAAAGCCTTGACGATATCGATTCCGACCCGGGCGGGGCAGAGCGCGGCACGTTCATCCACAAGGCGCTTGAAGAATTTATCAAGGCCTATCCCGATGACCTGCCGGTGGATAGCCGCGACAAACTGCTCGATTACGGCAAGGTCGCGCTGCGTTTGCAGCGCATCCCGCTCGAGGTCGAAGCCTTCTGGTGGCCGCGTTTCGAGCGCGTGGTGGATGAATTCATCGAACAGGAAAAAAAGTGGCGCGCCGAGGCAAAACCCTTTGAAACCGAAATTTCCGGCACATGGCAGTTCGACACCGGCACGCTCCCCTTCACGCTGACGGGCAAGGCCGACCGCATCGACAAATTCACCGGTGATGGCGCCTATGCCATTATCGATTACAAATCGGGCTTCGTGCCGAAGACGAGCGATGTGGCGCAGGGGCTGTCTCCGCAGTTGCCGCTTGAAGCGCTGATGCTCGAAAAAGGCGCGTTCAAGGAAATCGCGGCGGGCAGCAAGGTGCGCGAGCTGGTCTACTGGCGCGTCACGGGCAGCGGCCAGAAACCTGTGGAGCGCAGGCCGGCATTGGGGCGCGATGCCGTACTCGAAGATGTGATAGCAGGAGCGGAAGCGGGGCTGCTCGCGCTGGTCAATAAATTCGACAACCCCGACACGCCGTATTTGAGCCAGCCGCGCGCCGAGGCAAAGCCGATGTTCTCCGACTTTGAACACCTTTCCCGCATCAAGGAATGGGGAATTTCCGGCGATGACGAGGAGGCGGCATGATGGGCAGTAAACTCAAACAAAAACCCGCGACGAAAACCGCCAACGAAAACCAGTCGGAGGCCGCAGACCCGCAGAAAAGCGTCTGGGTCGGCGCGTCGGCCGGCACGGGCAAAACCAAGGTGCTGATCGATCGCGTGCTGCGCCTGATGCTGCCGCGCGGCGGCTCACACCCGCAAAGCGCGACACGCCCTGATAAAATTCTGTGCCTGACTTTCACCAAAACGGCAGCGGCGGAAATGTCGAACCGCATCTACAAAAAACTCGGCTCATGGGCGGTCATGCCCGACGAAGATTTGAAAAAGGAACTGACCGCGCTGATGGGCGAAACGCCGCCCGAGGCCATGCAGCACGCCGCGCGCCGCCTGTTTGCCCGCGTGCTCGACACGCCGGGCGGCTTGAAATTCCTCACCATCCATTCGTTCTGCCAGTCGGTGCTGAAACGTTTTCCGGTCGAAGCG
Organism: Alphaproteobacteria bacterium; assembly: GCA_043759865.1. Taxonomy (GTDB): domain Bacteria; phylum Pseudomonadota; class Alphaproteobacteria; order Micavibrionales; family UBA2020; genus JAPWJZ01. Next base: position 7,484 of record JAYUPV010000041.1, read on the forward strand.
GGGCTTGCGCCGCATTTCGAGCTGATGGACGAGCTGAGCGCGATTGAGTCTTTGCGCAGCTGCCTGCGCGATGTGATTACCGAAGCGAAGAAAGACCCGGCCTCCGTTCTTGCCCAGTCTTTTAGTCAATTGGTTCTGCATGTCAATTCCGACGATATGAAAGAACTGATGTCGAAAATCATGGGCAAACGCAGCCATCTGTCGCGCATTTTGCGCGCGCATGGCGACAAGGACGGCGCATCGGCAAAAACCATCAAGGCCGTTTACCGGCATCTGGGGCTTGAACCTTCGGACACGCCCGAAAAAATTATCGCCAAGGCGGGCAAGATACATGTCGAGGACGAAAAAAAACTGAAACAGGCGTTGCAAGCATTGTTGCAAGGCTCGACGACCGACAACGACAAAGCCGAGTGTATGCAGCGTTGGCTGGAGCAGAAAGACACGCGCGGCACGCAGTATTACAAGTATCGCGGTGCTTTTTTTACGAAGACGGGCGAAATACGCTCCACGCTCGCCACCAAGGGCGCGCAAAAGATTTACCCTGATATCCTCGCCGTCATGCAGCGCGAGGCGGAGAGGCTGCAGGAAATCGCCGAAACGCTGCGCGTGGTGAAACTAGCGTCTTTGAACGCCGCGCTGTTGACCGTGGCATCGCAAATGGTCGGGCGGTACGAGAGGCATAAGCGCCAGACCGACAGGCTCGATTTCGACGACCTTATCATTAAAACCTGCGAATTGCTGGCCGAAAAGGGCATGATCAACTGGGTGCTGTTCAAGCTCGACGAAGGCATCGACCATATTCTGGTTGACGAGGCGCAGGACACCGGCCCTTACCAATGGAAAGTCATCGAAGCGCTGGCGCTCGAGTTTTTTGCGGGGCAGGGGACGCGCGGCGATGTGCTGCGCACGCTGTTTGTGGTGGGCGACGAAAAGCAGTCGATTTTCAGCTTTCAGGGTGCGGAGCCGAAAAAGTTTTTCGAGATGCAGAGGTTTTTCGGCGACCGCGTGCGCGAAGTGCAGGACGGCTGGGAAATTTTTCTTGAACATTCTTTCCGTTCCACCCGCGCGGTGCTGGATGTGGTGGATGCGACCTTTGCCGATGAAGCGGTGCGAAAGGGCGTGGTGGGCGACACCAGCCGCGAAGTGCGGCACCTTGCCTATCGCGAAGGGCAGGCGGGGCTGGTGGAAATCTGGCCGCTGGTAAAAACCGCCGCGCGCGAAGCTCCCTCGGCGTGGCAAATGCCTGTTGATATCGAAACCGGAGACAACGCCGCGAGCAGGCTTGCCAAGAAAATTGCCGCCACGATACGCGGCTGGCTGGATGACGGTGAAATACTTACTTCCAAAAACCGCCCCCTGCATGCGGGCGATGTTTTGATATTGGTGCAGTCGCGCGGTGCGCTGGTTGAAATGCTGATGCGCGCGTTGAAGGAACTGGATGTACGTGTCGCGGGCATCGACCGCATGACGCTGACCGAGGAAATCGCGGTCATGGACTTGCTGGCGCTGGCGCAATTCGCGCTGCTGCCGAAAGATGACCTGACGCTCGCCGCACTTTTGAAATCGCCGCTGGTGGGGGTGACGGAGGAGGAGCTTTATACCCTCTGCCACGGGCGCAACGGCAGTTTGCTGGGTGCTGTGACGGCGCAGCGGCCGGATATTTCCGATTATCTTTACAAATGGGTCAACCGCGCGGGCGAGGCAACACCGTATGAATTTTTTGCCGAGGCACTGAATACGCCCTGCTTTAACGATGCCACAAGCGGGCGGCGCGCCTTTTACGGGCGGCTCGGCGGCGATATCCATGACGCGCTCGACGAATTTTTGAATGCCGCGCTTGATTACGAACAGTCGCATACGCCGAGTTTGCAAAAATTCGTCGACAGCTTCATGCGGGGGGACGCCGAAATCAAGCGCGAACAGGAACAGCACAAGCAGGAACAAGTCCGCATCATGACCGTGCATGCGGCGAAGGGCTTGCAGGCACCCGTGGTTTTCCTGCCCGACACCGCGAAAAAACTGCACGACCACAACAAAGGGCGCATCCGTCTTTTGTGGCCCGCCGAGAATGAGGAAGAAGCGATGGGCGTGCCGCTGTGGTCGCCGCGCGAGGAATTTGATGCTGATTTGTATGCTACCGTGCGCGACGCCGCGCGGGAAGGGCAGGAGGAAGAATACCGCCGCCTGCTCTATGTCGCGCTGACGCGTGCGGAAGACAGGCTTTATATCTGCGGCTACAAAAACAAAACGCGCCAGCCGCCGGAAGATTGCTGGCACAACCTTGTCAGCACCGCCTTTCCGGCAACAGCAACGCAGCTGCCGTTTTTCATCGATGGCGCGCCGGTGATGGATGACGAAGGCGCGCCGCTTTTTGCGCGGCGGCATGGTTACGCGCAGGAAGCGCCGCATGAAAAAACCGCCGACACCAAGGCGAAATCGGACGCGCTGCGCGAACCGCTGCCCGATTGGGTTAAAAAAGCCAAGCTGCCGGTCGAGCCCGAACCCTCGACCCCGCTCGCCCCCTCGAAACCGGGCGAGGACGAACCGGCGGTGAAAGGCCCTCTTGCCGAGGGCGACGATTACCGCTTCCGCCGTGGCACGATCGTGCACCAGATACTCGAAATTCTGCCGTCGCTGCCGCCGAAGCAGTGGGAAAAGGCGCTGAAGGCGTATCTGGCGCGCAAGTCGCTCGGCATTGCGGCGGCGGAACAACCCGCGCTTGCCGCAGAAATATTAAAGGTGCTGCGCCATCCCGAATTCGCGGCGATCTTCGGGGCGGGCAGCCGCGCGGAAACGCCCGTCACCGGCGTTGCGGGCGGAAACAAAGTTTTGTCCGGCCAGATGGACAGGCTCTTGGTGACGGACACCGAAGTTCTCGTCATCGACTACAAAACCAACCGCCCGCCGCCCTCGCGCGTTGAAGACGTGCATGTCAGCTATCTGAAACAGATGGCCGCCTATCGCGCGGTCATGAAAAACATTTATCCCGGCCGCCCCGTAAAATGCGCCCTGCTGTGGACCGATGGCCCGACGCTGATGCCGCTGCCGGATAAGTTGTTGGAAAAATATGAGCCTTAAATTTTTGTTTGTTATCGTTGTGATTTTTTTTCATTCCCTTGCAGCGCAGGCTGCCGTGGGAAATGTGGTGACGGCGTCCGGCTGGTGGGAAAATCTGGTTTCTACGGTATGCTGGATCGCAGGGATAGCTTACCTGATTACTGCTTGTGTAAAATTTTTCAGGATATTAAAAAAGCGACCAGTCTCACTCTATTCAGCTGCGGCATACCTTTTTTCGAGCTACATGCTTTTATCCCTTCCGTTTGTGCAAGGTGTGGCGATTACGGTTTTGACAGTGTGCTGGATAGCAATTTATTCAGTTTTAAAAATTCTTAAGGCCGGTGATGGTCCGATATGGTTAGTCGTTCTGTTCTTTCTCTGTCTGCCTTGGGCGGTCGACTGGCTTGTTTCCCGTCGACGCAAGAAAGCGAACGTATAGTTTCCGTAAACAAAATCCATAAACCCACAAACGCCCGCACTAGAATTAAATTACGAAATATTCGGTCGAAACATAACTTTCCGAAGAAGTGCCCTTGACCCCCGCATACTAATCTTTACGCTGTCCCTCGAAGCATTATTGCAAAAAAATACACCGCAGGATTCGCGTGAAATAAGCGCCCGAAAGGGAGTCGTGAATCTCGCGCAACAAAACACAGATTGAAATTGCACAACACCGAAAGGACAAAGCAATGACCTCACCCTTCATCACCGCCGTAAACGAGAGCAACTTCGAAGACGAAGTGCTGAAATCAGACAAGATCGTGCTGATCGATTTTTATGCTGACTGGTGCGGCCCGTGCAAGTCGCTCGCCCCGACCCTCGAAAAATTTGCCGAGGACAATCAGGCGACCGTGAAAGTCGTGAAAATCAACGTGGACGAAAGCCCCAACCTCGCGGGCGCGTTCGGCGTGCAGTCCATCCCCACCATCGTGACCATGAAGGGCAACCAGGCCATCTTCGGCGTGGTCGGCAACCAGCCCCGCAAAGTTCTCGACCAGCTGCTCGAGCAGTCTTTACAAATCGTCGCGCAGAACAATATTACACCTGATGCGAAAGATCCGAAGGCTCCGCCGCCCGCAGTTCCGCCGGCAGCACCCAAGGCTCCTACGCCGTAATTTGTTGATTTAACAGGAGAATATCATGGGCGCACAAGCCGTCAGCGACAAGGATTTTGAATCAGAGGTATTGAAGGCGAGCGGCCCCGTGCTGGTCGACTTCTGGGCGGAATGGTGCGGCCCCTGCCGCGCCCTCGGCCCCAGCGTCGATGCGCTTGCCACGGAAAAGTCCGGCGCGGTCAAGGTCGTGAAGGTCAATATCGACGACAGCCCCAACGCCCCCGCCAAATACGGTGTCCGTTCCATTCCCACCCTTCTTATCTTCAAGAACGGCGAGGTCGTGGCGCAGACAGTCGGTAGCATGGCGAAGTCGGACCTGTTCAAATGGGTCGACAGTTCGATTGCCTGATTTTGGCTAATTAGCCAATGAAAACAGCACCCTGCCTCAAAACAGGGTGCTTTTTCTTGACGGGAACGGGTATTTAGCCGGACAATAAAGAATATAGGGGAGATCAGCGTGTTTAACCGATATTTGCTACCGGCCCTGTGCGCGGCAGTTTTTCTGATAGCGCCTGCCGCCTATGCAGAGGAAGCCGCAGCCCCGGTCGAGGAAGCCGCAGCCGCGATCGAGCCGGTGCGCCCCGACTTGCAGCCCATGGCAATCCCCGATTCACAAGACCCGCCCAAAACGGAAAAACGTTTTATCCAGCCCGATGACGCGCCCGGTGCCGCCATCCCGCACCTCACCACCAACGATTTCCTGCGCGTTGTGGGCGGCGCGGAAAAGCCTGTGCTGGTGCAGTTTGACGCGACCTGGTGCCCTTTCTGCAAGAAAATGCAGCCCTATCTCGACAAGCTCCGCACCAGCAAGCTCGACACGATTGATGTTTATAAAGTCGACGCCGACGATGACGCCGACCTGATGCGCAGCTATGAAGTCGGCACACTGCCGACCCTCATCATGTTCTATGACGGCCGCATTGTGGGCCGCAGCGACGGCGGCCTTGACGAAAGCGAGCTGAAAGACTGGGTCAGCGCCGTCGAGGATGACATCAAGGCCGTCCAGAAACCGAGCAAGCGCGGCCGGCTTTAACCCCTTCTGCTTAATCCCGCAGTTATCAAACGTGCCCTGAGAAACCAGCTGCGCTCAGAATGACAGTCGGGAGAGATGTTTTAAAAACCGGACCCCGATTTCCGTCGGGGTGGACAGCCCAAACAAAAAGCCCCACGATATAAAACGCGGGGCTTTTGTTATTTGTTCGGAAAGCGTCAGACGACGGGCTTGGACGAGCCCATGATCATGATGATCGAGTTGCCTTCCTGACGCGCATCCATCTCGAGCTTGCTGTCTTGGGCAAGTTCCTGCTTGATGCGGTTGATGAGCTGCCAGCCAAGTTCGCGGTGTTCGTTTTCGCGGCCACGGAACTGCAGGGTGAAGCGCACCTTGTCGCCGTCCTCGAAGAAACGCTTGGCCGAGCGCAGCTTGACCTGAATGTCATGCTCCTCGATGCCGGGGCGCAGTTTCAATTCTTTCGTCAGGACGATTTTCTGGTTTTTGCGCGCAGCCGCTTCTTTTTTCTGGTTTTCGTAGCGGTGCTTGCCGACATCGCCGATTTTGCACACGGGCGGGTCAGCGTTGGGGGAAATCTCGATGAGGTCGAAACCGGCCAGCTGGGCGGTTTCCACCGCGTCTCTCACTGTCATGACGCCGGCCATTTCGCCGTCTGCGCCGATGACTCGGACTTTGTCGGCTTTGATCTGGTAGTTTACGCGCGGGCCGTCATCTTTCGGCGAGGGTCTGTTAAAAGTAGCGATGGTGCATTCTCCTGTGGTTGTTAAACAAAAAATTCGCCGCAGCCAAAAAGGCCGCAGGTCACGGACAAAAAATTGTGCCGGGAATCAGCCCTCATAGCGGGGGGGCCGCTTCACCGATGATTTTACGGATTGCTTCGTCAAGTGCAAGGTTTTCTTGAGCTTCCGAGCCAAAGTGGCGGATGGCGACCTTGCTTTCCTCGGCCTCGCGTTTTCCCAGCACCCAGATTTGCGGGGTCTTGGTCAGGCTGTGCTCGCGGATCTTGTAGTTGATCTTCTCGTTCCGCAGGTCGATTTTCGCCCTGATTCCAGCCTTTTCGAGGCCTTCCAGCGCCTGTTTGGCATAACCGTCCGCCTCCGAGGTGATGGTCGCCACCACGACCTGTACGGGCGACAGCCACAGGGGCAGCTTGCCCGCATGGTGCTCGATAAGAATGCCGATAAACCGCTCCATCGAGCCGAGAATGGCGCGGTGGAGCATGACGGGGCGGTGCTTCTGGCTGTCTTCGCCCACGTAATTGGCATCAAGGCGGTTCGGCAGATTCGGGTCGACCTGCAGCGTGCCGCATTGCCATGTGCGGCCGATGGCGTCGGTCAGGTGAAACTCGACTTTGGGGCCATAGAACGCGCCTTCGCCCGGCAGTTCCTCGAATTCGAGCCCTGCGGTGCGGAGCGCGGTGCGGAGTGAATCTTCCGCCCAGTCCCACAATTCGTCCGAGCCGATGCGCGCATTCTCTCCGGGGCGCAGCGCGAGTTTCACGGAAATTTTTTCAAAGCCGAGGTCTTTGTAAACGCCAAGCTGCAGCTTGAAGTAATTGGCGGCTTCCTCGGGCATTTGTTCGGGCGTGCAGAAAATATGCGCGTCGTCCTGCGTGAACTGGCGCACGCGCATGATGCCGTGCATCGCGCCCGAGGGCTCGTTGCGGTGGCAGCAGCCGAATTCGGCCATGCGGATGGGCAGGTCGCGATAGGATTTCAGGCCCTGGTTGAAGATTTGCACATGCGCGGGGCAGTTCATGGGCTTGAGGCCGAGGGTTTTTTCGTCGGCCTTCACTTCGACCTTGAACATGTTGTCGCCGTACAAATCCCAATGCCCCGACGCCTTGAACAGCGAGCTGTCGAACAGCTGCGGGGTTTTGACTTCTTGGTAGCCGTTCGCTTTGATGCGGCGGCGGATGAAATCTTCGAGCGCGCGGTAGATGGTGTAGCCTTTTTCGTGCCAGAAGACCGAGCCGACCGCGTCTTCCTGCATGTGGAACAGGTCCATTTCGCGGCCAAGCTTGCGGTGGTCGCGCTTTTCGGCTTCTTCCAGCATGTGCAGATGTGCGTCCAGTTCTTTCTGGTCGCGCCATGCCGTGCCGTAGATGCGCTGGAGCATGGCGTTGTTGCTATCGCCGCGCCAGTAAGCGCCTGCGACCTTCATCAGTTTAAAGGCCGTGCCGACAGCGCCGGTGTTGGGCAAATGCGGACCGCGGCACAGGTCGTACCATGCGCCTTGTTTATAGACGCTGATGGTTTCGGATGCCGGCAGGTCGCGGATGATTTCGGCCTTGTATTTCTCGCCGATGCCTTCGAAATGCTTTATCGCCTCGTCGCGCGGCCATTCCTCGCGCGTGAATTTTTCATTCTTGGCGATGATCTCCTTCATCTTCGCCTCGATTTTCACGAGGTCTTCGGGGGTGAAGGGTGTTTCCTTGCCGAAGTCGTAGAAGAAGCCGTTCTCGATGGAAGGGCCGATGGTGACTTGCGTGCCGGGGAACAGCGCCTGCACAGCCTCCGCCATCACGTGCGCGGTGTCGTGGCGGATGATTTCAAGCGCCTCGGGCGACTTGTGGGTGATGATTTCGATTTTGCCGTCGGCGAACAGCGGGCGGTGGAGGTCGATGATCTCGCCGTTCAGTTTCGTGGCAAGGGCGGCCTTGGCGAGGCCCTCGCCGATGGATTTGGCGACCTCGTAGCCCGTCACAGGTACGGGAAAGGTCAGCGCCTTGCCGTCGGGCAAGGTGAGATTTCTTTCCTTTTGCTGTTTATCCTGGGCTGCGGCCTTCATGTCAAAATCCATCGTTAAGTGTTTAAAATCAGTATAATAATGTCGTCCGAGGTATGGGAACTGTCAAGGGAAAACCCTCGAATTTCGCTGGAAATGCTGCGGTTTTGGGAGTAAAACCATAAAAACCGCCTGCATTCAGGCTTGGGGCAACAGGGACATCATGATCAGGTCAAAAGACAATACCAGCCTCGCGTTCCGGCAGTTCGTCGATGGCAACCATGCGCCTGTCGTTATGCAGGTGCTGCCCGCGCTCAATTCCGGCGGGGTGGAGCAGGGCGTGATCGACATTTCCGCAGCGGTTGTGCGGGCGGGCGGGCGTTCCATCGTCGTGTCGTCCGGCGGCGTGCGCGTGCATGAAATCGCCAAGGCCGGCGGCTTGCACATCGAGCTGCCGGTGCATTCCAAGAACCCGCTGGTCATCGCCGCGAATATCGGGCGGCTTCGCAAAATCATCCGCGAGCAGAATGTGGACATCGTCCATGCCTGCTCCCGCGCACCGGCCTGGAGCGCAGGCCGCGCCGTGCAGGGCACGCAAGCCCGTTACGTCACCAGCTGCCACGCCGCGCACCAGACCGGCGGCAAGCTGAAGCAAATGTACAATGCCTCCATCACCAAGGGCGAGCGCGTGATTGCCGTATCGCATTTCCTTGCCGATTACCTCGAGCAGAATTACGCCACCGATCCGTCTATCATCCGCGTGGTGCATCGCGGCGTGGCAATTGAAAAATTCCACCCCAATTCGGTCACGCCCGACAGGCTGGTCAATGTTTCGCGCCAGCTGCGCGTGCCCGAAGGGGCTTCCATCATTTTGCTGCCCGCGCGGCTGACGCGCATCAAGGGGCATATGTATTTGCTCGACGCCGTGGCGCAGTTGCCGCGCCGAGATGTGTTCTGCGTTTTCGTGGGCTCCGACATCGGCAACGAAAACTACCGCAAGGAACTGGAAAACTATATTTCGAGCAAAGGCCTCGGCGGTCAGGTACGCATTGAAACCAAATGCGACGACATGCCGGCGGCCTACATGATTTCGACCGTCGTTGTCGTGCCGTCTTTGGTGCCCGAAGGTTTCGGCCGCGTGCCGATTGAAGCGCAGGCCATGGGCCGCCCCGTGATTGCGACCGACCACGGCGGCGTGCGCGAAACCATCGTGCGCGATGAAACCGGGCTGCTGGTAAAGCCGGGCGATGTTGCGGCAATGAAGGCCGCGCTTGAAGAAGCCATGGGCCTCGACGTGCGCGGGCGCGCCATGCTGGCAACCGCCGCCATGAACCATGTCGCCACGCATTTCACCAACGAGCAGATGTGCCAGGGCACGCTTGACGTTTATGCCGAAGTGCTGGCGGCGGGCGGGATGAAGGCGCTTCCGCCGTCCAATAGCGATATCCTGAAAGTCTCCAACGCCGCAAGGTAGGACGCAAGTTATGCAGGACCGCATCCTTGTCATCAAGCTCAGCGCCCTCGGCGATTTCATCCTCGCGCTCGGGTCGATGGCGGCGATACGCAAACACCATGCAGACGCGCATATCGCGCTGCTGACCACGCGGCCTTTTGTCGATATCGCACAGCGCAGCGGCTATTTCAACGAAATCATCGTCGACAACCGCCCCGCCGCCTACAACGTCGCGGGCTGGCTTTATCTGTTCCGTATGCTCAATCGCGGCGTTTACAAGCGGGTCTATGATTTGCAGCTTAACGACCGCACGGGGATCTATTACCGGCTGATGCTGAAAAAGCCCGAATGGTCGGGCAATGCGAAGGGCGCATCGCATTACTGGGTCAGCCCCGCCGGTCAGCAGATACACGCCCATGAACGCCACAAGGCCATGCTGGCCGGACTTGGCATCACAGTCTCCATCCCCGATTTGTCGTGGATGAAGGCCGATGTCAGTTTCCTCGGCCTCAAGAAGCCATACATTCTGCTCGTTCCCGGTTCCGCCCCCGGCCACCCTGAAAAACGCTGGCCTGCGGTGAAATACGGCGCGCTGGCGCTGAAATTGATACAGCAGGGCTATGACGTCGCGGCGCTCGGCACGGCGGCGGAGCAGGAAGATATCGGGCGGCTTGCCAAGGCGGCCCCGGGCGTGAAAAACCTGTGCGGCAAAACTTCCCTTTACGATATCGCGACGCTGGCGCTGGGCGCGGCGGGCGCGGTCGGCAACGACACAGGGCCGATGCACCTTATCGCGCAAAGCGGCTGCCCTTCGGTTTCGCTGTTCTCCGGCTCGACGCATCCCGCGCGCTCCGCCCCCGTCGGCCGCGCCGTGACGGTGATACAGGCCGAGCCGATATCGGAAATCACTGTCGAAGATGTGCTGAAAAACCTGCATCCGGTGACCGCCGCATGACCGAGCACAATTATGATGCGCGCGGATTGATTTGTCCGCTGCCGGTTTTGAAGGCACGCAAGATTTTGCTGTCGCTTCCCGCAGGCGCGGTGCTGCGCGTGCGTGTGACCGATGCCCATGCACCGAAAGATTTTGCGCTGTTCTGCGCCGAAAGCGGCCACCGGCTTGCCTCTGTCGAAGCCAGGGAAGGCGCGACAGAAATCACCATTGAAAAGGCTTGATATTTTTTTCCATATTATATATACAAGGAACGGCTTGTCTTACGGCATGATTCCGAAGATAAAGCATTTCCAGCCACATAACAGCCAACGGAGGTTCTGCATAAATCATGACAACACAAGGCACATCGTCTTTCAAGATCCCCACGGGGGAGTCGTTTAAAGTCCCCACAGGGACGTTCGCCCGCATATCGGGCCCGATCGTGATGATCGGTTTCGGCTCCATCGGCCGCGGCACGTTGCCGTTGCTCGAGAGGCACCTTGAATTCGATAAGAAACGCCTTGTTGTCATCGACCCCGACGCCACGCACCGCAAGCTGCTGGATGACCGGGGCATCAAGTTCGTGCAGGCGAAACTGACGGCGGAAAACTACCGTGAAATTTTAACGCCGCTGCTCACCAACGGCGGCGGGCAGGGGTTTTGCGTCAATCTCTCGGTTGACGTGTCGTCGCTCGATGTCATGAAACTCAGCCGCGAGCTGAATGCTTTCTATATCGATACTGTTGTCGAGCCATGGCTTGGCTTTTACTTCGATGAAAAGCTCGACACCTCCGCCCGCTCCAACTATGCGTTGCGCGAAGCGGTGCTGGCCGAGCGCCGCAAAAACCCGGGCGGCACCACCGCTGTTTCCTGCTGCGGCGCAAACCCCGGCATGGTGTCATGGTTCGTAAAACAGGCGCTGGTCAATCTCGCCACCGAACTGAAGCTCGAATTTAATGCGCCCAAAAATCGTGACGACTGGGCGAAGCTGATGCAGCAGGCGGGCGTGAAAGGCATCCACATCGCCGAACGCGATACGCAACGCTCGAAAAATCCGAAGCCCATGGGCACGTTTATCAACACATGGTCGGTCGAAGGCTTCGTGTCGGAAGGCATGCAGCCGGCCGAGCTTGGCTGGGGCACGCATGAAAAATGGCTGCCGCCGAACGGCCATACGCACAAGGAAGGCTGCCAGGCCGCCATTTATATCATGCAGCCGGGCGCAAACACGCGCCTGCACAGCTGGTGCCCCACGCCGGGGCCGCAATACGCCCTGCTGGTCACGCATAACGAAGCGATTTCGATTGCCGATTATTTCACCGTGGGCAAAGGCGCAAAGCCCGCCTACCGCCCCACCTGCCACTATGCCTACCGCCCCTCGAACGACGCGGTTTTGTCGGTCGATGAAATGTTCGGCCGCGCGGGTCAGGTGCAGGAAAAACACCACATCCTAGACGAAAACGAAATTGTCGACGGTGGCGACGAACTGGGCGTGCTGCTCTACGGTCACGCGAAAAACGCCTACTGGTACGGCTCGCAACTGACCATCGAGGAAACCCGCGCTCTTGCGCCGTATCAAAACGCGACGGGTATGCAGGTGACATCGGCTGTGCTTGCGGGCATCGTCTGGGCGCTTGAAAATCCGACCGCCGGCATCGTGGAAGCGGACGAGATGGATTATAAACGCTGCCTCGAATTGCAGCGCCCGTATCTCGGCCCCGTGAACGGCTATTATACGGACTGGAACCCGCTGGCGAACCGGCCGGGCTTGTTCCCCGAGGACCTCGACCACGACGACCCGTGGCAGTTCCGCAATATCCTGTTCCGCCAGAAAGCGTGATTTAATTTACCTGAAAGGCCCGCGTGCGTATTTCGGCGGGGGCGGGGGCGGCAGCAGCCCTTTTGACGGGTCGGGCGCAGGTTCCGGCGCGGGACGCGTATGGGTGTCGCGGCTGTAGAACGGGTCGGTCAGCGGGTCGCGATAGCCGTCGAGATGCAAATACATATCGGGTGTGCAGCTTTCGAGCTTTTTCAGCCAGGTTGCATCGAGCGGTTTTTGCTCCATGCCGTGGCTCTTGAATATCTCGCGGCCTTTTTCGAGGAAAGAAATCATCCTGTCCGCCGTCGAGCGGTTATAGCCCGCAAGGCGGCTGTCCTTGGCGAACCACGCATCGAATGCTTCGCGGCGCGCGCGGCCGTCACTCGCGCTTGACGGGTCTTCCATCACGGTCTTTTCATAGGCATCGCAGATATCGGCGTATCCGACGTCTTTCGCGGCCTGCCACGGGCCTGCATCGCCCTGCTGTTTCAGCGCCCAGGCCACTTGGGTCGCCGAGGCTTGCGCATCCGCCTCTGCCGCGCGGTAGAACAATATATATTGGTCCTGGCTCAATATGCGGTCGGGGTTGCCGACCTTGCCGAGATGCTGGCGCAGATGCCCGACTTCGTGGACGATGGCCTGCGCCAGATTATCGTCGCTCAGGCTTTCGCGCAGGATGACCAGCGGGTTTTTGTATTCGTAGATGCCGTCCTTGATGGCAATGATGATGGCGGTCGAGGACGCGTAGTTGTCCTTGTCTTCTTCAAGGCTGAAGACGATGTTGTTCTGCTTGATGAAGTCGACAACAGCCGCGCCCTCGGGGGCTTTTTTCAGCCGGTCGAGGATCGTCTGGATGCGGTTTTCTGCCGCTTCGTTGAAGTCTTCCCGCAGGGACATAATTTCCATATCGTTTAAAATAACCTTTTAGGATTATTCAGCCAAACCGTATTATGCGCAAGTAAAAAACAAATCTTGTTGCGTTGCAGCATGAATATTACGTTTCATCTGTAAATCAACTCTACAGCGATATAGCCTGATTTATCATTGCCTTAGACAAAACTGCTCCCGAAATCCCCAAAACAGCCCCTCGGGTTTGGGTAAAATAAATTTTAAGGCGGACACCATCCGTTACAGCCTTGGGCGATTCTCGTCCGGGGGGCAAAAAAAGAGGAGTAGTGTAATGAACAAGTTCAAATTGCTTGCCATGGCAGCCCTTGTCGCGGGCGTTCTCGCAGGCGCGGCACCCGCCGAAGCGCGGCATGTGAAAATGCATGGCGACAGCACCATGCAGAACGAATACGGCTTCCAGAAAGACATGAAGGGCAACAAAGCCGTCAAGGACAAGCTGAAGCACAAACACAAGCACAAGAAAAAGATGAAAAAAGCGAAAAAGATGAAGCACGCCGGTCGTCACGGCACCACGCCGAACGAGTGCACCAACCCGCCCTGCGGCCACAACTACGACCGCTAGGATTCCTTTTTCTAGGATTTTTTCTTCAATGCATCCGCCAGTATCGCGTCGCCGCAGCAGCGCGGCAGCGCGGTAATGGCGAGCATGATGAAACGCATCTGCCACGGAAAGGCGATGACGGCGCGGTTCCCCGCAAGCCCGCGCAGGATGATACCTGCTGCCTTGCCTGCCGACATCATGAAGGGCATGGCGAAATCGTTTTTGTCAGTGAGCGGCGTCTTGATGAAGCCGGGGCAGATGACGCTGACACCCACATTGTCTTTTTTCAAAAGCGGACGCAGCGCCTCGCCATAGGCGCGCACGGCGTTCTTGCTGGTGCTGTAGGCAGGCGCGGAAGGCAGGCCGCGAAAACCCGCGATGGAGCTCAGCAGCGCGATCTGGCCGCGCTTGCGCCCGCGAAGGCGGTCGATCAGCGGATTCACGGTGTTGAACATGCCATCGATATTGGTCGCCATGATATCGCGCAGGCGCTGTTCGGTTTCATCGCCGATTTTTCCGTGACCGCCTGAAATGCCGGCATTCGCCAGCACGAGTTCGATCTGGTGCGCGTCATCCCACGCGAGCAGTTGTGCTGCAAGCGCGGCGCGCTCGGTGACGGGGATACCGCTGGTTTTGACGGTGGCACCCTTGGCGCGGCACAGCGATTCGATTTCGGCAAGGCGCGGCACATCGCGCCCTGTCAGCAGCAATGTCACGCCGGGGGCGGCGTAGAGCTGCGCGAGCGCGTGGCCGATGCCGCTTGAAGCGCCGGTTATCAAGATGGTTTTCGGGTTTTTCATATAAAAATTCACCGCGCTTGTTTCAGGCCCTATGCCGCGTTATAACAGCGCCATCAAGGATTCATAAGTTAATCATATGCGACTGGCAATGAAAACAGACAGCACTTCTGACACAGCCACGGAGGCCACCAAGCCCACCCGCTTCCTGAAACGCAGGGGGTTGATGCTGGTGCTGGCCTCGCCGCCCGGCGGCGGCAAGACCTCCATCTCGCGCGAAGTGCTGCGCCGCGACGACCACACCTCCATTTCCGTTTCCGCCACCACGCGCAAGCAGCGCCCGGGCGAAGAAGAAGGCAAGCACTACTATTTCGTCAGCCGCGAACGGTTCGAGGAAATGGTGGCGGCGGGAGACATGCTCGAATATGCCCTCGTCTATAATGGCCAGATGTACGGCACGCCGAAAGCGCCCGTCGATGCAGCTTTGCTCGAAGGCCGCGATGTGATGTTCGATGTCGACTGGCAGGGCAACCGGTCACTCTCGGCGACGGCGCATGACGATGTTGTCTCCATCTTCATCCTGCCCCCCACCTGGCTCGACCTCGAGAAACGCCTGCACAGCCGCGCGCAGGACAGCGAAGAAGAGATCAAGAAACGCATGGCGAAAGCGAAAGACGAGATCAAGCATTACAAGGAATTCCAGTATATCATCGTCAATTACGATTTCGAAGAATCCGTGCAGCGCGTTCTCGCCATCCTCGAAGGCGAGCGCCTGAAGCGCACCCGCCTGACGAATATCGAAGCCTTCGTCGAAACGCTGAAACCGCCGAAATAAAAATCATCAATGAAAATCAGCTGACGCGCAGGTAGCTATGCGCGGGTTTTGCCATGCGCGTGGCCAGCAGCCACAGCAGGGCGAGCATCAGGAACGGTGCGGGCGGAAGGCCGAGCAGGCCGAGGCTGCGGGACAAAAGGGGCAGCAGGAAGCAGGCGGCGAGCAGGGTTTTTTCATACGGGCGGAAACCGGTTTCAAGCCCCGCCGCCACAAGCCATGCGACGGGTAGTGCCAGCACCATCAGGTCGTAATCAAGCAAATACGGGGTCGCCATCAGGCAGGCGGTCACCAGTATCGCGCCTTTCATGCGCATATCGCCTTTGCGCTTCCATGCCCAGGCGACGGCAAGGGCGGCGATGAAGGCGAACACGGCTTGGGCTGCATAAGCGGCCTCGACGCTGCCGCCCCACATGCGCACGGCGGCAAAAATGCTCTGGATTTTTTCCCAGCCGGTCGATCCTTTTTCGAGAACCTCGGTGCGGGTGAGGGGCAGGCTGTTGAAAAACGCCTGCCATGTTTCAAGGCCGAATAATTTATACGATGCGGCGGCGGTCAGCACCACAGTCAGCCCCGCCGAAAAAATCGCGCGCCAGTGCCAGCCCATTAATAACGCAACGGGAATGAGGATGCCGAATTGCGGCTTGTAGGCAAGCAAGCCGAACAGCACCCCCGCAAGATAAGGGCGTTTTTCCAGCAGCGCCACTCCGCCGCCCAAAAGCCCCGCCGTTAAAAATCCGTTCTGCCCGTGGCCGAGATTGACGAACACAGCGGGGAAAGCAAGCGCGGCCGCGATAGCCGCGCGTTCGGGCACTATCGCGCGGAGGGCGGCAAGATAGGCGGGCAATGTCGCCATCATCCACAGCAGCAGCGCAAAACCATAGGGCAGCAGCGCCAGCACCGCCGCAGCCATCAGGAACATCGGCGGGTAATGCCAGCCGTAATAGGGAACGACCATGCATTTTTTCCACGGCAGCGCTTTTTTTTGCACCGCGCCGTGCTTGTCCCAGTCGTAGGCTTCGGCGGGTTTTTTATCGAGCGCCATTTTTCCCGCCGCCCAGACATTCATGAAGTCCGTGCCGACAGGTTTGTTAAGCGGGTCGACCATCGCGGGACTGACCAGCAGATAAAGCGCGATAGCGATGGCGTAGATGACGAGGAAGATGACCGGATAAGCCCGCACGCGGCGCTCGTTCAGCCAGTTGGCTTCAAGCAATATGCGTTTCCATTTCGGGGTGGCGGCGTCCATGTAAAGAGTATAGCGGAATATAAAACTTTTCCTAGCCGTCCCGCCCTATCCACCCCGATGAAAATCGCGGCCCAGTTTATAAAACCTCTATCGCTAAATATATCGAGATA
>JAYUPV010000042.1:0-2048 GCA_043759865.1 Alphaproteobacteria bacterium
CAAGTGGCTGCTTGTCCCGTATCTTTCCATCGACGCTTTTGTCGAAATTTTCATCGGCTGCTTTTCGGTCTATGATTGCGCGAAAATACTTCTTGGTGCGATCGTCATTCTCTGGACGGCAGCACCCGTTGTCCTCTACCGCGCCTTGTGGGGGCGCTGGAGTGTGTGGCCGCTGCTGGGCAGCCTTGTCATTTACAATGCCAGTTTTGCCTGGGGTTTCGCCGCCTATATGCTCACCGCCGGATTTGCCGTGCTGGTTTTTGCCGCCTGGGTTGCGACAGATAAAAAGGACGCGGGAAAAAACTGGAAACGCACGGGGCTGTTCGGCCTGCTGTGCTTTCTCATTTATTGCGGGCATTTATTTGCCTTCGGCCTGTTCGGGTTGATGCTCGGCGCATATGAACTCAGCAAGCTCGCCGCCGCAGGGCCGGTGACAGCGCCTAAATTTTTCCGTCGTGCGCTTGAACTTGCGCCGCTGGGCCTTGCGGGGGGGGTGCATTTTATTTACCAGCTTGCCTTTTACCCGCCGCTGCCGGGAACGGAAACTTTTGCCCTCACGACGGGCGACCGGCTGGTCACACTGTTCTCGCCGTTTATATACGGCCTTGACACCGTGAACGGTGCGACGCGGCATCTGGTCGGCTGGTGGTCGTTGCTGCTGCTCGGCGGCGCCATCGCTTTTTTTGCCCTGCGCCGCCGCATGGTTTTTCACAAGCATATGCCCTATGTGCTGATTTTCACCGGCGTTGCCGCCGCCATCATGCCCTCGCAGCTTTTCGGCATCAGCTATACCCATTACCGGCTGCCGTTTATCGTTATCGCGCTGCTGTTCGCATCAATGCAGGTGGAAGTCCCTAAAAAACACACAGGCTACGCGCTTGCCGCGCTTTTTGTCCTCGCGCTGTGGGGCAATGTGTCGCATCTCGCACAAAGCTGGAAAAACCACGATGCCGAAGTGAGAGAATTCATCGAAAAAACCGCTGTTATCGCGCGGGGAAAAAAGGTGCTGCTGGTCAACAGGGAATTCCCCAAGGTCGCCTTTGTCGAGCATTTCCACACCGGCTCCACCCTTGTCATCGAGCGCGAAGACTTTATTCCGAACCTTTTTATCGGCACCTATGTGTTTAATCCCGTCGGCGACTATGCGCGGCTGTCATCTTATAACGCCGCGCACCCACTCGATGCCGCGTTCCTGCAACAGGCGCTCGACGGCCAGGGGGCGATGCCCGGCGAAAAAGATACCGGCTACTGGAAATCATGGTGGAAAGACTTTGACTACGTCATCGCCTACCACACGGCAGGCAAACCGGCGCTTTACCCGCAGCTGCTCGAACAAGTCGCCAGCGGTACGTATTTCACCGTTTATAAAATGAAACCAGCCGCGAAAAAATACCGCGTGCCGAAGTAAGTATTACTGCTTCGGAACAGGCACCCGCGTACAGGCGGGGTGGGTCAGCGTCGCGCGCAGGTTGCCCTCGGCGTCGCTATCGACCCAGATTTTTTTGGTTGCGCCTTTGGTGATTTCGTCCTTCAGCTCGAAAGTGATGGTCACGACATCATCCGGCTTGCCGCAATCGCCCGGTTGCTGCATGCATGTGCCGTACAGCGTATCAAGCCGCAGCGCCGCATTGGCCTCGCCCATCTCCACCACCGTCGCATTCCACGTGCAGCCCGGCGGCCCTTCGATCATGCCGGGCGAGCTTGCAAAAGCTGGCAATGCCAGCAGCAAGGCAAAAAACAGGGGGAGTGAATAAAGCAGTTTCGGCATACCGGAAAGACCCAAAAGGGGACGAAAAAAATGGTGCCGTTGATGGGATTTGAACCCGCGACCTCTCGCTTACGAAATATATCTTGGGCGTTAGCTTCGTTTCGCATCGGGCATCATCGACTTGCTTAATCTATTGAGACGCAAAGATTAAATCAAGACGCCCCTTTGCATGGCATTGCAGCGCGTATCCTCATTTTTCATTTTTGTACCTTAAAATGACCTTAAAAATCAATTTTCCGAAAGTCCGATAGTCAGATTTCTAAGAAGGAATTCTCATCGC
>JAYUPV010000043.1:0-9586 GCA_043759865.1 Alphaproteobacteria bacterium
CATGGGAGGGATTCCTAAAAATCGGCCACTGCCCGCGACAGCGGCATCTAAGATTTACAGCGGCATATAGTTTATATAGTCCAACTGCCTGTTCGGGCAGAAGGTTCATTCTCGTTTAGGAATGGCGGTTTTAGCAAGCGGGAAGCATCACAAAAAAGTTATGAAAAAACATGACGCTTTTTTTGACATATTTCCAAAACAGGGCTCCGGTCATTCGGAATATTATCAAGGCGCATGGACTCCCTATGTTAACCATGCTAACTTTTCAACCTGTCGACAGCCCTAAACTACATACGACGGCCCCGTAACAAGGGCCTTCTGGGAAAGCCCAAACCTTGAAAAAGTTTTTCAACGCCGTATCCAGAATGTTCTCCGGGGACCCGAACAAGGTTCAGGACACAGGCTACACACGCCTGCAAAAAGCCGTGGTCGACAATGATTTATCAACCGTCGTCGGGCTCATAAGGCTCGGTGCGGATATCAACATGCGCGGCAACCTCATGTACCCGCCGCTGCACCTTGCGCTTGAAAAAGACCGTCACTCTATCGCCGTCGCGCTGATTCAGGCCGGTGCCGATGTGAATTTGCAAGACGCGACCGGCAAGACGCCGCTGCACCGCGCCGTCATGCAGGCGCAGGAAACTTTTGTGCGTACGCTGCTGAAGCTCGGCGCAGACCCCAACATCAAGGACGAGCAGGGCAAGACCGCGCTGCATGTCGTCTCGACTGCGCAGCCCGATATCATCGACCTGCTGGTCGCGGGCAAAGCGCGGCTTGATGAAAAAGACATTCACGGCAACACGCCGCTGCACAGCTTCCTCGACAAGGCGGCGATGGTCGAAAAGCTGCTGAAAAACGGCGCCGACCCCAACGTCAAAAACGATTTCGGCGTCTCCCCCTACATGATGATGCTGGAAGAAGAGCGCATTGCGCAGTATCCGAAAGTCCTGCAGCAGATGCTCGCCTTCAAGGCCGATATCGGTGCCGCCAACACGCTCGGCGAAACGGTGCTGCACATGGCGGCGCGCCTCGAAATGGCCGATACCTTCGACAAGGTCATCGATAATTGCGAGCTGAAGGTAATGGACGCGAACGGCAACAACGTGCTGCACGCGCTGGCACGTACACAGAATGTGTCGATGATACTGAAAGTGATTTCCAAGGCTCCCGAGCTTTTGCAGGAAGAAAATATCCATGGCCGCACGCCGCTTGGCGAACTTGTGCGCCGCGCCGACCGCCAGCCGTATCGTATCGATGATAAATTCGTCGCCGCCGCCCGCGTCATGATCAATTCCGGCGCCGAGCCCTCCGCGACCGATGAATACGGCCGTACGCTGCTGCACTATGCCGTCGCGCAGGACAAACAGGCCTTTGTCGAATTCCTGATGGCAAAAAAAATCGACCCCGATGTCGTCGACCGCGACGGCCGTGCCGCTCTGCATATCGCCATCGAACGCAAAAACCTGACCGCACTCGACCGCTTGCTCGACCTCGGCTGCGATCCCGATCTTATCGACCAGCGCGGCTGGACGGTGCTTGACCGCCTCGCCGAAAAAGACGACCGCTCGAGCCCCGTGGTGCAACGCCTGATCGTTGCGGGTGCGCAGTATAAAAAACAATTGCCGCTCAACCCCGAGCTGATGCGCAAACCGCGCGGCCACGACAAGCCGACGCTCGACAAGCCTTTCCGCCAGCCCGGTTTCGGCCTCGGCGACGGCAGGGACAAAAAACCCCCGCTGTCGAAACCTCCCGTACCCTGATTTCTTTTAGTGGATCTTCGGCTTGAAGCGCGCCTTGCCGGGGCTTGCGAATTCATGCCCCGTTCCGTTCTTGAAAGGCTTGAGGATGTCGATACGCGCCTGTTTTTGCGCGGCGATTGTTTCGGCAAGCCCTGCAATCCGGCGCTTTTCCGCCGCCGCCCGCACGTCGTCAGCCTGCGCGATAAGACCGGTGATGCCGCTAAAACCAAGTTTATCGGCAATCAGCTCGGGCGTATGGCCGTCGATATTCCAGAGTTTTTCATTTGCACCCCGGTCGATGAGCAGCTTTACCGCGTCATAGGCGTTTTTCCGCGTGGCAAAAATCATCGGTGTTTCGCCGCGCATGTAGCGCACATCGGGGTTCGCGTTTGCGTCAAGCAGCGCGGTCATGGTCGGGATATCGTTGTTCTCGGCCGAAAACATCAGGCCGGATTTTTCTGCCGTCGGCACATGGTCGACATCGAACTTCGCCGCGATGAGAAGTTTAACCATGCCGAAATGTTTTTGTGATGCCGCCTGCGGCAGGGCATTTTCCTCTTTGTCCTGCGCGGCACCTGTATCTTTGGCCAGAAGCGCGATGGCCGAGGGTTCGTCGCCCGCCTCGGCCGCGATGGTCAGCGGGCTTTCACCGAGATTGTTTTTCAGGCGCGTATTCGCCCCGGCATCCAGTAGTTTTTTTGCGATGTCGGGGCGCCCGACTTTTACCGCATGGTGCAGCGACGTCATGTCGCGGCTGTCCTGCCAGTCGAGGTCGGGATTTTTGGCAAGCTCGGCATCGACCCCGGCGGCGTCTCCCGCCATCACGGCCTTCATCAGCTGGTATGCCTGTGAATTGAATTGCTTGCCCATATGCCTTCTTTACGCTGTTCCGGCAGAAAGAATATCATATTATTATGTGAAGTTCAAATTCCTGCCTAAATCCTTGAAACCAAAGCGCTGAACGCAGTATTGTTCATTAACATAAGCTATTGACTCACTCTTTGTTATGGCTAAACTCCACCCATCCACAGAGGAAGCCAAGACAATGCCCGGTCTGAGAGACGAAGTCCTGTCCCCGCGCGACGCCGCCCTTGCAGATGCAACGGTGTCTCAGGCTTTGAAAGACCTTCTGACCCGTATTATCCCTGAAAAGCGTTTTGACGACCTGCGCGAACTGGTGAAACAGGGCGTTATCGACCCGCTTGATGTGCCGGAAAAACACCCGCTGATGTCGCCCGTCTCGCAGGTGATGGCGACGGGGGATGATTCAAAAAAATGGCTGTCCGCGCTTTTCTCCGCAGATTCCGAAGCGATGCAAAAAGCCGTGATGCCCAAGGGCTATTACGGTTCCGATATTTCAAGGTTCGATGTGCGCTACGGCCTTGAAAGGCCGCCGCTGCTCGGCGTTCTGCTCGGCAACCCCGCAAAAGTGCTGGAAATGGTGACGACGCTGCCCGCGATCGCCGGAAAAGTGCTGGGCTGGAAATCCATCCCGCAATACGGCGACACGCCGGAGCCGCTGTTCCACCACCTGTACAACGCGTCCGAGTTCACCGTAAAAACCCTCGACATGCTCGAACAGCTGACGGGCGGCACCGAGTTCCTCAACATTCGGGATTCGCGCGGCGCGACCATGTTCCACCGCATTGTCTCCCACGCCAACTGGGTCGAGGACGAGAGCAAGCTCGACATGGCAAGCTGGATGCTGCAAAAAAATCCGCAGCTGCTGAACGACCCCGACCGCTTCGGCTGGACGCCGCTCGACCGGCTTCTCGCGCGTACCAAGGGCGAGCTTGATAGTTCGATGGGGCGCTTTCTGATCGTCGCGGGCGGGCGGCTGGAGCGGCAGATGGCGGCGAAATTCAACGTCGCGGCCGAGCTTGACGAACGCTCCGGCAAGAGACTCGACAAGCCCTTCACCCGCAAATTGCCCGGCCCCGGCCACAGCCCTTGATGCGCTGCAAAAAACTTTTTCTGTCCAGATTTAACTGACTGTAAACAATGGATAATTATTCCCGGGTGCGCATCATTTCCGGGCTGGTTTCTTGACATAACTCGAAACCCCGTGCGATAGTGACTGAATTTGTGAGAATGAAATCTCCTCAAAGGTCAAAAGCCATGCTGCAAAAAGTATCCACCCGGGCAGAAAAGCCCCGCCGCTCCGTGAAAAAGAGTTTTCACCTGAACGCCATCCTTTCGTTGACCACGGGGCTTCCCCTGTCGCGCGAAGGGACGGTCGGCCCCCAGCGCCTTGTCGCCTTTATGATGGAGGCCGAGGCCGATGACGGCATCACCCTCGAACATGCCGAGACGGTGCGTCAATGCCTCGAAGAGCAGCTGCCCTTCGTGAAGGACATCAGCTTTGAAAGCCTGTACCAGATTTTGAAAATCGACCCTTCGCCCGACAATCCCTACCTGACTGTCTGGCGCGAGATGCAGGCGCTGCGCTACGGCGAGGAACACGAGCTGATCCCCCTTAATCGCTGGGAACGCCTCAAGCTCCAGAAAGCAGCCTCCATCGGCGCTGGCCTTTAAAAGAACAAACGCCAATAAAAAAGCCGCCCACTTTCAGGCGGCTTTTTTTGTACGAATTTTTTTCTAGAACATGCGAGGCGCGGGCATCATGAGGCGCTGAGTGAAGTTCGTCGTTGCGGCTTGCAGCGTCAGCAGCTGGGACGCCACCGGCTCCGCATCGCCGTTCGAGAACATGCCGAACACCTTGGAAAGCCCTGTCGCCTTCGAGAATTTGCAGGCGAATTTGCTGATCATGCCCGGGGTTTTTTCCGGCTCGGTCGGGGCCACGATGTCGATCGTGTCCATCTTTCCCTCTTTCGGGCCAAACCACGCGCTCCAGATAGATTTGTTCTCGGGCTTCTCGCCGATGATGTGTTGTTCCTCGAGTGCGTCTTCGCGCACGGCTTCTGCGCGCTGCACCTGACGGATGTTTTCGGACAGGCCGTAAGCGCCCATCTCGCGCGCCATGTCGTCGCCGTAAGTTCCGTCCATGGTCATCAGCGTGTTCGACTGCAGTTTCGCCAGCAGCAATTGCGCCAGGTCTTCGTTGCCGTTGGTCTGCGCCATCAGCGCCGCCATCATGCCGCCGTCGGAGAAGGTGCGGCGCTTGCTGCTGCGCGTTGCGGGCTTGCTGAACTTCATTTCCTGCGCCTGCGCCGCCAGCACCTGCGCGCCTGCGGAAACCCGCGACGTGGGGCGCTTGCTCGTGCCGGTGGTGATGCCGAAAACGGTCTGGTCGTCGCCGCGCTTGAAGGCGGCGAACAATTCGTCGGTCATTTCGTCTTGTGAAATCTGTTCCTGACGGCTGTAGTCGATGCCGCCGGTTGCGCGTTGACGCGCCATGAAGACCGACTCTGCGGCGGGAGTGGAGGTGTCTTTGGTCTCTTCTTTTTTGTCTTCTCTTATGGACACGGTCTTGTTACCTCATCCTTGTTAATACAACAGTACCCCACAAATCAAAACCTGTCAAAAAGTATATGACAAATACAAAGATTTTAATCTATTGATTTAAAAGAACTATTTAACCTTTCGTTAATCTTTTTGTCTCGCAGACCTTTGACGTAAGCTTTTCGAGCCATTTCAGTTCCTTACATGCCTGGTCTCGGTGCCGGAAGCTGCAGTTTTGCGTGCAGCGACTTCGCCACAATGCATTCCGTTTCCCACACATTTCGCGCCTGACTTTGCATTTCTAAAAACTTTTTATCCTGCTCCTGCCGCCGCGTGAAGAATCGGGAGTTGATGTCACGTGCGTTGTTGTCGTGCCTGTCGCGCGCATTATTATCCCGCAAAAGTTCCGCAATATTGAGAGGGGGCGCCGGAAAGTGCGAGCGCGGGGGCCGCTGCCGCACTTGCTGTTCCGCCATGAAATGCTTGCGGTTTGCCACCTGCTGCGCCTCGTTTTTAAAGCGGCTTTGCAGGTACGGCGTGCTGAAACCCTGTAGAGACAGCAGCATTCTTTGCACGCGCTCGTCGGTCAGCGCGGCGCGTTGCGGCGTGCAGCACATCAGCGCGGCGATCGATACCAGCACATATTCGAGATCGCTCAGGAATTGTTTTTCGTCGCTCGCGGCTTCAAACGCCGACTTGAAAGCAGCCGGATGTTCTTTCGGCTGCTCCTTCGGCGCTGGAGCAAGTGCGGTTGCAATGAAGCGCTTACGGATCCCCGACTGGTCTAAAACCATCATGTGTCTCCCCCATTTTCGCGTGCAGTAAACTTCCCAAATCCAGTGTACAGGGGCTGTGGATAAGTTGAGGTACTATGAGAGGGAATATTTTATAACCGGCTGTTTTTATTACATTTTAATTTTAAGATTAATGAATATTACTTACCATAATTCTGTAAATATGCTCAAATAGAGCATAGTTTTTGAACACCCGAGAATCAGCCTGCCCGCAAGCACCTGACAACACGGCTTTTCTTTCCCTTCACGTCTGCTAGAGTCGGTGCTTCTTTTTAAACAGTCGTCCTTTCGAGGGTTTACCCGTGGCATTGAACACGCACGGGCGGCGAGGGTGTGGTTTTGTGTGCGGCGGGCCTGCGTCATGAAAAAACGCGGTCTGCGTCGTCTGTGCGAAAAATTCGGCCGCGTCGCGCGCCGGTTCGAACTTCTGTCACTTGCATCCTTGTCACTCGCTTTCGGCGGCTGCACCACCACGTGCGGCATGGAGAGCGAAAAACCCGGCCGCCCCGTTACCATTGTCGAGCTGGTGGGGACGCAGCACGACACGCTTCCTTCCACGCCAAACCTCGAGAGCATTCTTGAAAAAACCCGCGCCACCGAAACCGGCCGGGGGCTGCTCGATTTCGCGGCGACCAATAAAGTCAAAATCACCATATCCGATTCAAAGCACATGGATGCCAACCCGAATGACGCCATCCTCATTCGCGGGCTGAACCACTACACCAATATCGAGCTTAACAGCGAGATTGGCACCGAAGAATCGATGATGCTGACTCTCGCGCATGAAATCCGCCATTCGTGGCACAAACGCGTGGTGAAGATGGGCGAGCTTAATCTCGACCCCAAGCGCAGCTGGATCAGCGACCGCATACAGGAAGCGGACTGCTTCGCCTATGAAATCCATTTCGGGTATGAATACGAGAAAGCGACGGGCAAGTCACTCGGCCTCGCCGCGAGCCAGGCCGGTTACGGCGGCCTGGCCACTTTTTACGCGGGTCTGCGCGACAGCGGTGTTGCGCCGCAAGACGCCTACCGCCAGCTGGTCGAGCGTGCCTTCGCGCATACGCACAGCCTGCAATACGACGATAACTTCCTCGACAAGCAATTGAAAAACTGGTCGGCCGTGGTGGAAAAACCCTTTCTCGGCATCCTCTATGCCAAAAGTTGGGACGATCCGACCAGCGCCGCCGATTTTGTGAAGGCCATGCGCCACGTCACCACCGTCGGCACCGACACGACAAAAGACCTTTCCGCCCTGCAAAGCTGGAAAGACGAAGACTTCACCAATCTTGACAAGACCGGCGGCGCTGCCAAGGACGACACCGAAAAACTCGCGAAAGCCGAGGTAAAATTCGGCGAAGCGCGCGGGGCATGGAAAGCGCACTGGCAGAAAACGCTCGATAAAATCAAGGAAGAAACAAGGCTGCGCAACATCTCGCATGGAGGGCCGGTGCGGTGAAAAAACTCAAGAATGATTTTAACAAAAAAGCGAAACGCATCATCTTCGCCGGTGCTGCCGCCCTTGGTCTCATGGCCGGCCTCGGCGCAGAGGCGCGCATGGCCGACCAGCTCTTGTCTCCCGCCGCTATCGTGCTGACCGAAGCCACCACAGCGCCCGCGCCCGCCGCTGTAAAAGTAAAATACGCCTATTCCGTGGAACGTCTCGAAAAAATCAAAACCGCCATCGAGCTTTCGGAAACCGGACGCGCGCTGCTCGATTTTGCCGCGACCGAAAACATCCGCCTCGAGATGTCGAATTCCAAGACAATGGATGACAATCCGAAAGACAGCATCACCATCAAGGGGCGCAATTACTCGACCCTCATCCAGCTGAATGGCGATATTTCGAGTGATGACGATATCATGATCACGCTGGCGCACGAACTGCGCCATTCATGGCATGAGCGCACCCTCAAGAACGACGATCTTGCGTTGACGCCGCGCAACGAGTGGCTGAAGCGCCGCATACAGGAAGCGGACTGCTTCGCCTTTGAAATTCATTTTGCGTACGAGTACGAAAAGGCGACGGGCAAAAGACTTAGCCTCGGCGACCGCAACCCCGCAGCGGGCCAGACGACCTATGCCGGCATGCTCGGCGACTACACCTACTGGCGCAACGCGAAAAACGCGACCGTGGCGGATTCGTATTCGAAACTGCTGGTGAAAACCTTCACCCATGTTCACAACATGAGCTACGATAAGCGGTTTGTTACCAGCCTGTCCGAAACATGGCTATCGGCTGCGAACAGCCCGTCATTGCGGCAGACGTACAAGTCCGAGCTTGAAAACCCTGCGTCCGACGCCGATTTCGTCGCGGCTATGCGTCTTGTCGCAACAGCGGGGCTGAAACCGGGCGAAGATCCTGTCGCGCTTGCCGCGTGGCTTGATTCCGATTTTCTGGGTTTCGAAAAAACCGGCGGCAAGCCGTCATCAGCGAACATGAAAATTTTCAACGCGGCGCAGCTGAAATTTGACGAAGCCAAAGAGGCATGGAAAAAAGACAACGAACCGCCCCCTCCTGAACCGCCCGCAGTTGTTCCGCCGCCGGCAACCATCACCCCTGCGCCGCAAAACCCGGTCAGTAAGGGTTTTTAATTCAGCGTTTCAATTGAGGCGTTCTTTTCGCGGCGGCGGTATAGGCGGCCACATCTGTTTTGCCCTGGGGAATAGCCAGCAGCATATCCGCGATAATAACGTCGTCGCCGATTTTTCCGCTCGCATCAAGAAGGCCTGCTTTGGAGTAATCGGCAGCGATGGTCAACGCGATCGTAAAATTCTTCACGAACTCCTGTGCACCCTGCGCGGTCATATCATAGGGTTTGGGATTCTTGAATGAGGCCTTGTCTGCCCTCTCCCGCATCGAAGCGACAAAAAATTCGCTGATATCGGAACGTGCCCCTTTGTCGCGGCTGTTGAGGTAAAGCAGGCCGGATTTTGAAAGGCCGTCGGTCGTTTTCGCGGGCAGGGGGACGGGGCCGAGCACCATCACGCGGTCGTAAAGCCGGTCTGTGACCACGGGCATGACCACGGGCTTGCCGTCAGGGCCTGCCGCCTTGACCAGCGAAAGAGTCATGCGCGAAGGGTGGTTGCCGGCAAGAAACTGCAGGGCGGCTTTGTCTTCGGCAGTCTGGTAATCTTCCGGGTGTTCTATAACGCCTGCGATATCGGGCAAAGCGAAGCCGTTTTTCTGTCCGCCCGCAAGCGACGATAAAACCGCCTCGAAATTCACAAGCGCAGGGTCGTCGCCTTGCTTCATATCATAGGCCGCGATGGTGGTGAACTGCGCCTTCAGCGGGCCTGACTTACGGACGGACATGGGTTTTCTCCTGTTGCAACTTTTATGACTTTATTTGGGGCGGGTTTTTCGCGGCGGCGACAAATAGGGCGGGTACTTCCTGAGAGCGCGCCACGCCGACCAGCGCGCCACCGGGTGTGGCATTTTTAGGAATGACCCTTTGGCCGTTATAGTTCTGGATGACCGGAAGGTTGGCGCAAATGGCCGCCGCTCTGATGATATCTTCCGTCAGGCTACGTGCGTTGTTGTTGCCGGCCATCGAAACTTTCAGGAATTCATCCACGTGCGCGGGGGCGTTGGCATCGTTTTTGTCGACATAGGTGACGCCCGCGTTTTTCAGGGCGCCGGCAAGATCG
>JAYUPV010000044.1:0-3452 GCA_043759865.1 Alphaproteobacteria bacterium
TTCCGGATATTAATCCGGAACCACCCCATAACTGCCTGCTTCCATAAAATTACGAGACCACAAGATTGTTCGCTGCGACCATCGCTTCTTCATCCGTCAGCCCTGTAATATGGCTCAGCGTAGCGACCTGCTGGAAGTTAAAGGCTGAGCCCGCCCCGTCACGGTCAACGCTGAGTACGGTATTCGAGCCGGCCGTTTCAAGTTTGACGAAATCGGTCACAAGGCTTGTCAGTGGATCGAAACCGATCAACAGGTCGTGGATATCCAGCACGTCACCGCCCGGCCCGGCTGTGAAGTCGGCGATCGTGTCGACGTTGCCGCCGCTCAGCACGCCATCGAACGAGAAAGTATCCTCGCCGAAGCCGCCGGTCAGAAAATCATGGCCCAGCCCGCCGGAGAGGAAGTCGTCGTCCGCGCCGCCGTTGATCTTGTCGTTGCCGAGACCGCCAATAAGGCTGTCATTGCCGCCGTCACCGTTGAGGTTGTCATTGCCCTTGCCGCCCTGCAGGGAGTCAATGCCAAGGCCGCCGGCCAGCAGATCGTTGCCGTCGTCGCCGGACATGGTATCGTCGCCATCGTCACCGGACAGGTTGTCATTGCCTTTGCCGCCGCCTAAGGAGTCATCGCCGTCAGCGCCGTCAAGGCTGTCATTGCCGATACCGCCGGTAAGGCCGTCGGCACCAAGCCCGCCATTGAGGGTGTCATTGCCGCTACCCCCATCAAGGCTGTCGTCGCCGTCATCGCCGTCGAGTTCGTCATTACCGTCATCACCGAACAACGAGTCATTGCCGCCACCGCCTGCTACGAAATCGTTTCCTTTATCGCCGTGGGCGATGTCGATGCCCAGGCCTGCGGCAATGTGGTCATTGCCTTCGTCGCCGTTCAGTGAATCGTCGCCGTCGGCGCCGTCGAGGTCGTCATCGCCCGTGCCTCCATCAAGGTCATCATCGCCGAGTCCACCGGACAAGATGTCATTCCTGGCACCGCCGCTGAGACTGTCATCGCCGTCATCTCCGTTCAAATCGTCGTCGCCGTCGCCGCCAGACAGGCTATCGCTCCCAAGGCCGCCTACGATCAGGTCGTCGCCATCGTCGCCGTCGAGGCTGTCGTCTCCCGAGCCGCCGTCGAGGCTGTCGTCTCCAGAGCCGCCGTCGAGGCTGTCATCGCCATCGTCGCCGGTCAGGTCATCGTCACCCGTGCCTCCGTCAAGATCGTCATCGCCGAGACCTCCGTCGAGGCTGTCATCGCCTGTGCCGCCATCCATGCTGTCATCATCGTCGCTGCCAGTCAGGTCATCATCCGAACCTTTGGCGCTGACCGGCAAAGCAGCCTGCGTAGCGAGACGGGCTGAAAGGTCTTCTGATAAGATTTTTTGTGAAGTAGTCGTCATAATATATCTCCCTCTTTGTGTTTACATGTGGCTGGCTGGGTATTGCGACTCAGTCATTACCGGTGAACCTATTCTTTATAATAAATGTGAAAATTTCACACGTCAATAGTTTTTTGAACGGTCGTGAATTTAAGTAAATTTTTATACAAATTATTGATATTAAATGCTTATTTTAAATATCGCCTCCTTGTTTCCGAAAAATTTAATGCTTATTTTGTGTAAATTATTCCCATTTATGATATAATTAAAAGTGGAAGATGATACTTTCCTAAAGCGGAACAGGATATAGTGACGCGATGACTGACCCCGACAAAAAGCTTCTGGATGCGATACGCAGGATATTGCGGCCGGTCGTCCGCGCACTGATCGGCAAAAGCATTCCTTTGCCGGTGGTCATTGATTTGCTGAAACGCATCTATGTCGAAACCGCACAGGAATGCCTGCACGCGGAAAACAGGAAGACGACTGACAGCCACATCAGCGTCATGACCGGCGTGCATCGCAAGGACGTGAAGGAGCTCCGTACGCAGGCTGCGCTGAACGAGCCGGCGCCGCCCCGGCTTTCCGCCGGCGCGGAACTTCTGGCGAGATGGCTCGCGGATCCTGCCTATCTTGATGCAGAGGGCAAGCCACTGCCGATCCCTTATATTGACAAGGACCCATACGTCAAATCATTCTCGACTCTGGCCTCGGGGATATCCAAAGATGTGCGTCCGCGTGCGCTGCTCGATGATCTGGTACGCCTTGGTGCCGCGCAGGAAGACGCCGTCAGTGGGATCGTAACATTGCGCGCGGATGCTTTCCTGCCGCGCGAGAATTGGGATCAGAAGCTCCATTACTTCGGGCAGAACGTTGGCGATCATCTGGAGGCGGCGGTTATAAATATTTTCTCGGACAAACCGCCGTTCATGGACAGGTCGGTCTATCACGACGGCCTTTCCCCTGAATCAGCGCTCGAGCTGCAGCGCCTTTCCCTTGACGTCGCGATGAAGATGCTGAGACAGATCAACCGCAAGGCCTTCGAGCTTTCTACAAGGGACAAAGGTCGCGCCGATGCAACAGCACGCATCAATCTTGGTGTGTTCTATTACAGCACGGATGAGCAAAAAGGAGGCGCGGAGTGAAAAAAATGTCCCTCTTCAGCGCCACCCGGATACTTGCTGTTGCTGTGCTTGCCTTCATGTTGCTGCCCTTGTCAGCCACGCCGCCCGCCAAGGCGGCCGGTGGCGGCGCCTGCCGTACGCCGGATGGTTTTTCCTATCAGGCATCGCTGAAGAAAGTGCCCGTTCCCCAGCCCACGCAGAAAAAGAAGGGTGGCAAAGGCATTGGCGGCACCGGTATACAAGCTGACCGCGGCATCGGTGGCACCGGCGACAAGATGGCCAATGGCAAGGGTATCGGCGGTACCGGAATAAATCTCGCTAACGGCAAGGGTATCGGTGGCACCGGTGTTCGCTTTGCCGAAAGCATAGCCGTGCATGGGCGGATCACCGGCTTCGGCAGCATTTGCGTCAACGGCCTCGAGATCTACTATCCGCCCTCGATGGCGGTGAAGGATGGCACCGGCGAGGCTGCGGTTTCAGATCTCAAAGTCGGCCAGATCGTCTCTGTTGTCGCTCGTGAAACGGCAGGTCAGTTCAACGCGAGCAGCATCGCCCGCGAACACCTGCTCACCGGCCGGCTGGATAGGATAGATACCGCCAGGTCCACCCTCGTTATCGCGGGACAGGCCGTGAAGGTCGGAAATATAGGTTCCGTTCTCAAAACACTCGTGCCCGGGCAGACGCTCTCTGTTACCGGGTTCAGGGATGCCCGCGGGCGCATCGTTGCCACTTATATCGACAGGAATCCTGCCCCGGCCAACCCGTCGGCTGGCAGTGAATTCGGCAAGGCGGGTTATGTCGCCATGCAGGGATATGTGACCGGAGTCCGAGGCTCCCGCGACATAACGATCGACGGGGAGAAAGTGATTATCCCGGATGCAGCCATTGTCACAGGTGGGCAGCGCGGCGATATCACCGAAAACGACAGGCTCATCGTCTTCGGACGCCATGAGGGCGGC
>JAYUPV010000045.1:0-6852 GCA_043759865.1 Alphaproteobacteria bacterium
GGCGGCACCGCGAACGGCGGCGTGGATACCGACCCGACGCCCAATACGCTGACCATCAATGTCACATCCGTCAACGACGCGCCCGACGGCACGAATAACACCGTCACCACGCTTGAAGATACCGGCTACGCCTTCTCGGCAGCTGATTTCGGCCTGACGGACGCGTTTGACGCCCCCGCCAACAGCCTTTCCGCAGTGGTCATCTCCGCGCTCCCCGTGACCGGAGCCCTGCGCCTCAGCGGTGTGCTGGTGATGGTCGGCCAAGCGGTCAGCATCGTCGATATTAACGCGGGCAGGCTGGTCTTCACCCCCGCGCTGAACTCGAACGGCCTTGCAAATGCAAGCTTCGGCTTCCAGGTGCGGGACAGCGGCGGCACGGCCAATGGCGGCCAGAACACCGACCCGACACCGAACACCATGACCATCGACGTCACTGCCGTCAACGACGCGCCCACCGGCACCAACACCACTGTTTCGCTCCTCGAAGATTCGTCCTACACCTTCCTTACCGCCGATTTCGGCTTTGCGGATGCGGCGGACTCGCCCGCCAACAACTTTACGGCAGTCACCATCTCGACCCTGCCTTCCGGCGGCACGCTGACGCTCAACGGCTTTGCCGTCACGGCGGGCCAGAGTATCGTGATGGCGGATATTGCGGGCGGCCTGCTGGTCTTCACCCCGGCGACTGATGGCGCGGGCACGAATTACGCGAATTTCACCTTCCGCGTGCAGGACGACGGCGGCACGGCGAATGGCGGCTTTGACACAGACCAGTCGCCGAACACGCTGCGGATTGACGTCACGCCGGTTAACGACGCACCCTCGGGCACGGACGCCACTGTCACCACGCTTGAAGACATTCCCCATGTATTCACCGTCGCGAATTTCGGCCTGACGGACGCGCAGGACAGCCCCGCCAATACACTGCTGTCCGTCACCATCGTCAGCCTGCCGCTCAATGGCATTCTGACGCTGAACGGCATTCCCGTGACGGCAGGGCAGGTCGTCAGCGCCTCCGACATCATCCTCGGCAGGCTCGCCTTCCTTTCCAACCTCAATGACAATGGCGCGGGCTATGCCAGCTTCGACTTCCAGGTGCAGGACTCGGGCGGCACGGCGAATGGCGGCTTTGATTTCGACACCACCCCCAACACCATGGTCATCGACGTAACAGCGGTCGATGACCCGCCCGTGCTGGCGACGAATGCGGGCGTGACGCTGTTCGAAGGCGGCATTGTTTCCATTACCACCGCCGAGCTGAACGCAACCGATGTCGATACGGCCGATGCCAACATCGTGTTCATGGTGACGACGCCCCCCATCCACGGCCGCCTCGAGCTCAGCACCAATCCGGGCGTTTCGATCTCGTCCTTCACTCAGGCGGAACTGGCGGCAGGGCTTATCCAGTATGTGCATGACGGCGGCGAAACAATTGCGGACAGCTTTAACTTCCAGCTGCGCGACGGCCTGACGACGCTGCCCACCGATACTTTCGCCATCACGGTCACGCCGGTCAACGACCCGCCGTCCGACATCCTCGTGTCGCGCACCTATTTCCCCGAGAACACGCCGATGGGCTGGAGGCTCAGCTTCCTTGACGCCGTGGACCCGGACAACGCCAATCTGCCGTTCTACTTCGTCGGCTCCCCCTCCATCTTCACGATCGTGGGCAACGAGCTGCGGCTGAACGCGACGCTTGACTACGAAACCACGCCGATCAAGTCGTATACCGTCACCATCGAAACCTTTGACGGTGAATTTACCTTCCAGAAAACCTTCACGTTTGACCTCATCGACACCAACGAGTTCGTTGATCCCGATCACCAGCCCGTGCAGCCCAACAATGGCAGGGATAACGGCTTCCTGCTGGGCGACCTGTCAAATCTCGACAATTACATCCTGTCGGCTGTCGAAGGCATGCAGCGCGCCGATGGCGAGAATGGCCAGCAACAGGGCGGCGATGGCGATAACGGCGGCCTCGGCAGCTTTGATGACGGCTTCGAGGGCGGCCGTGGCAGGGTGGTCGGACCGCTTGGTGTTGTCGAGCAGGCCCGCATGCACGCCGACCAGAAAGACAAAGGTGCCGCAACGGCGCTCTATGACTCCAACCCGCTGTTCAAGGCGATGATGTACCATACGCAAAAACCGGCAGGCGAGGCGCAGGGCAAGCTGTTGGCTACGCAGAAAGACCTGTACAAAAAAACCACCAGTCAGCAGCTGGACGATGCCGAACGCTATTACCAGAGCAAGAGCGACACCCTGCTGAAGG
The DNA here is from genome assembly GCA_043759865.1 of Alphaproteobacteria bacterium. Taxonomy (GTDB): domain Bacteria; phylum Pseudomonadota; class Alphaproteobacteria; order Micavibrionales; family UBA2020; genus JAPWJZ01. The sequence continues at coordinate 2,270 of JAYUPV010000045.1, forward strand.
CGCTGACCGACGAAATCAAGAAGGGCGGGTAAGCGGTTAAACCGCTTCGGGTAGCCTGCCGGGCAGGAAGCCGCCGGCCTGCATGTTCCACAGCTTTGCGAAAATGCCCGCCTTGGCCAGCAGTTCGGGGAACGAACCGTCCTCGATAATGCGGCCTTTTTCCATGACCACAATGCGGTCCATATGGTTGAGCGTCGAGAGACGGTGGGCGATGACCACGGTGGTGCGGCCCTTCATGGCCTCGGTCATGGCCGCCTGAATGGCCTTTTCGGTTTCGCTATCGAGCGCCGAGGTCGCTTCGTCGAGCACAAGTATCGGCGCGTTCTTGATGATGGCGCGGGCGATGGCGATGCGCTGGCGCTGGCCGCCCGAAAGCTTTACGCCGCGCTCGCCCACCAGCGTTTCATAGGATTTCGGCAAAATCTCGATAAAGTCCGTCGCCTCGGCGGCTTTTGCCGCCGCCCGCACATCGGCATCATTGGCCGACAGGCGGCCATAGCGGATGTTTTCGGCAAGCGTGCGGTGGAACAGCACGGGTTCCTGCGGGATGACGGAAATGGAGCTGTGCAGGCTGTCTTGCGTTACGTCGGCAATGTTCTGCCCGTCGATGTAAATGCCGCCGCCTGAAACCTCGTAGGCGCGCAGCAATATTTGGCAGATGGTGGTTTTCCCTGCGCCGCTGACACCCACAAAGCCGACTTTTTCACCCGCCTTGATGCGCAGGTTGAGATTGGCGAACACGGGCTGACCCGGCACATAGCTGAAATCCACATTGCGGAACTCGATCTCGCCGCTTTGTACGTCAAGCTCGGGTGCGTCCGGCTTGTCGACCACACTTAAGGGGGTGGAAATTTTCTGCAGCGATTCCTGCAAAATGCCCACATCGTCGAATTTCTGGCTGAGCAAGCTGACGGTGCCGGCAAGCGCGCCGAACATGTTCATGGCAAGGCCGACGGTCATGGCCAGCTGGCCGGTGTTCACCTGCCCCTGCTGCCAGCCATAGACGACAAGCGCCATGAATCCGCACAGGAAAAAAGTCATGATAAGGTCGAAAGTGCCCCAGAAAACGCTGACATACCTGTACCGCTTGCGGAAGGTCTCGGTCATTTCGTCCTGCGCGAAGTCAAGCCGCTCCAGTTCCTCGCGCCAGCCCACGTTTTGCTGCACGATGGAAAGGTTGGTGGTGCTGTCCACAATATAGCCAGTCAGTTTCGACGATTTTTCGGCATGGGTGGCCGACAGGCTCGTCCATTTCGGCGCGGTCAGCACGGCGCAGATGATACCGACCACGATAAAGGCGGGAACGAACAGCGCGAACAGCGGCGTGATGCTCCACAGCAAAAGACCTCCGGTGATGAAACGCACCAGCAGAGACATGATATTGTATTGCACCTTGTCGCGCAGCGAGCTGATAACGTCGCCCGCGCGGCGCACATGGTTTGCCAGCACGCCCGCGAAATTGGCATGCAGGAAAGCCTGGCTTTGCTGGATAAGCCTTGCAAACAGCAGGGCGCGGGTAGTGTTCAAAAGCTCGGGCACGTAAACCCGCTCCATCCACTCCCGTCCGCGATAGGAAGCGTTGCGGATGGTCCAGAGCGTGGCGAGGAGCATTAATTCGTAGCAGACTTTGTTCCACACATCCGGCCCGCCCACCGCCGTTACGCCGACAATGCGCCCGAGAACCCATGTGACAAGTGTATCGCAGACAGTCGCGCTGATTTCGAAACAGATGGCGAGCATCGCCTGCCATTTCATTTTCACCGAGCAATGGCGCAGCACATAGCAGATAAACGGCCAAGGCTTGTCCGGCGTCTGGGGGATGCGTTTTTTGGCGGCGTCGGCGGACATGCTGGAATTTCCCGGGATTCGTGCGGCACTATCCTCGGATTTTGCCGTTTTCCGGCAAAAAAACAAGAATGTTGTCATATCGAAAACGCTATCGGAGCGCGCCTGTTACCTGAAAACCCCTAGGCGGCGACGCTGGCGCGGGAAAGGCTGGTTTTGGCGGGGGCAGACTGGCTGTAAATGCCGTCCACCAGCCATTCAATCGCCCTGTCGGTGTAAAAAAGCGAACGGATTTGCGGCATATGCCCGAAATGCCCATCGGCCACGCCGTAGCCTCCCGCAATCTGCTTCAGCCAGCCGTTTTCAAGGCCCAGCTCAAGGCCTTGTCCGTAGATAGATTCGAGCGATACGCCGAAACGCTTTTTAAACCGCGCGGCATCGATGGTGCCGAAATTGAGGGAGAGCAGCACCTGCTTGGTCATCGCTTCCTGCCACGGCAGGCGGTAGGCATCGCCCTGCGGCAATATTTCGCCTGCGGAGATGCTTTTCATCCAGTCGTTCACGCCGTGCGGCGCGAACCACCAGTAATCCCCGAACATGCTGGAGGCATAGTTGCCCGTGCCGAGATAGGGCGTGTGGTCGAACAGCCTGCCCTCGAAATAGGGCGAGGTGCCGGTCTCGCCCGCATGGCGCGAGAAATTGACCGAGCCGTAAGGCGCGTTATATCCGGCTTGTTTCAGCAGCGCATAGGACAGGTCATAGAGCCGCCCGTAAGTTTCGGGCGTGGGCTTGTCGGCGGTGCGCTTGGTCAGCGCGCGCCCCTTGCCGCGATAGAGGCAGTCATAGGTCGTGACGCTATCGACGCCGAGTGCGATCACATGCTCGATGCTGGCGCGCCAGTCTTCTTGCGTCTGCCCCGGCAGGGCGAAAATAACGTCCACATTGATGCGGTGGAAGCCCGAGGCGCGCATATTGGCGAGCGCTTTTCCGGTCATGTCTACCTGTTCATGCCGGTTGACGGCGGCAAGCGTGGCCACATTGGCGCTTTGCACGCCCATCGAAATGCGTGTTACACCGCCCTCGACAAGCGCCGCAAGCCGGTCGGTTTCGGTCGCGGCAATGCGCGGCGTGGTTTCGATGGAAAGCGGGTGGGGCGTGGTGGAACGCGCAATCCACGGCTTCATGGCGTCGAGAATTTGCGAGAGCTGCTTTGCCTGCAACAGCGTCGGCGTACCGCCGCCGATATCGATGCCGGGCACGCGCGTCGCTTCGGGCAGAAAATCGTTGAGGCGTTTCAGCTGCTCGCACAGCATGTCGGTATACCGCTGGTGCAGGTCGGGATTGGCGCGGATATCGACGGCGAAATTGCAGAAGTAGCATTTGGACTGGCAGAACGGCACATGGGCGTAGAGCAGCACTTCGCTTTCCTGCTTCGCTTGTTCAAGCGCAACGGGGGCGCGGAAAAAATCCTGAAAATATTCACGGCGCGGCGGGTATTGCAGCGTGAAATCGAGCGGGTAATTGGCCGCAAGGCTGGCGCGTTCGGCGGGGAGGGCGGCGGTCATGGCAGGCTCGTCAGGTTTCGGTTTATGCTCTGTCTAAGTATATTTTATACTCTAATAGAGCATAATAAGCCTGTTGTCAAGACGCATGCGGGAAAAGGGGCTTTTTATATATCCTTGGGTTTAAACGCTCATCCGCCGGCCTGGTTAATGGATGAAGCCAATCGCTGTGCCGGGGTTCAGGAAGTCGAACAGGGTCTGGCTGCTGTCGTCATTGACCACGCCGCCCGACAATACCGGTTTTTCCAGCAGCCTGCCGGTATGGAAGACCATGGTTACGGTGTAGGAAAAACCATGCTCGTCGGTGTGGATGCGGATGGGTGAGCTGAAGCCGTGCTTGCGTTTCACATCCCTGTAATCAAGCTTGTAGCCATAGGCACCCTGCAGGAAGGTCTGGGTTTCCAGCTGCTGCTCGGGCGTACCGGGCAGGGCGCTGTCGCTGCCGAACAGCGCTTTGCGGATACCGTTGCGGTCAAGCTGGGTCAACTGGGTGACCTTAACGCCAAGGGTTTTCAGCACTTCTTCTTCCGGCATGCCCGGAATCAAAAGCTCGACTTTTTCCTTGAGATCGCCGGCGGAGGTAAAATATTCGCGGTTGATGGCGTCAGTCCCACCCGGCGCAGGCGCGCCCGCGCACGAAGAAAGGCCAAGGGGGACAAGAAGTGCAAGCAGGACGAAAACGTTTCTGCAGCCTGTCGTCATGATATTTCTTTTTGCTTTTTGCGTAACGAAACGTGCATAAGCTCATTGTGGCTCATAAAGCATGTTCCTGCCACCAAATCTTATCCGGATTTTTTCCGTAAATAAGAAAGGATGCCTTCCGCCGCGCGCACCGCCGTGCTGAAAGTGGCCTGCAGCAAATATCCGCCCGTCGGCGCTTCCCAGTCGAGCATTTCTCCCGCCGCGAAAACGCCGGGCTTGGCTTTCAGCATGTAGCCGTCGTCAAGCGCGTCAAACCGGATGCCGCCTGCGCTTGATATTGCGCGGTCGAGGGAAAAAGAGGCGGTCAGGGTCAGCGGAAAGGCTTTAACGAGTGCCGCAAGGTCGCGGCCGTTCATGTTTTTCGCCGTCTGGTCTTCCTGTATCAGGCTGATGGCGACAGGCGAGAGACCGGTTTGCTTGCGCAGGAAGTTTGAAAGGGATTTCCCACGGCGCGGTTCGTCCAGCTGCTCTGCCAGTTCCGCCTCGGCCACGCCTGGTTTCAGGTCGAGCGATAACAGTGCGTTGCCGTTTGCC
>JAYUPV010000046.1:0-3188 GCA_043759865.1 Alphaproteobacteria bacterium
CCGACTGGCTTTGCCGGAGGGGTTCATAAGTCATCGATTGGTCTCCTGTTTTTCTGTTAACCCGGATGGAGTTACTATGGCTTATACGTTCTATTATACTACATAGTGCATGACAATAGGGTTTCAATAGATATAACCCATTGACAATCCTTTATTTTTCTACTGGTTTCGCAGCCACTTCGCAGGTTTTTGGGCGAGCGCATGCCAGGTGCCGAGGAAGCCCGCCACCAGCGTCAGTGCAAGGCAAGCCAGTGCGACAAGCCCGAGTGAAACGAAGCTGAATTTCCACGGCAGGTGCATTACATGGGTCAGCACCGCCCAGGCCGCAAGCGTGCCGATGGCGGAAGCAATGATCACGGTAACCAACCCCAAAAGGCCGTATTCGAGCAGGAAAGTCGCGGCAATGCGCCTGCGGCTTGCGCCCAGCACCTTGAGAATAACAGCATCATAAACATGCCGCCGCCGTGCCGCCGCGACGCCGCCCGCCAGCACCAGCGCACCCGCCGCGAGCGTTACCGCCGCGCTCGAACGCACGGCGATGGAAATTGTGCCGAGTATTGCGCCCGCTGCTTCCAATGCCTCGCGCACGCGGATACTGGTGATGGCAGGGAATTCCCGTGCAAGCTGTGTCTGCAGCGCGTTTTCGTCTTTCTCGCCGATGATAAGCGTGGCAAGCGACGAGGCGGGCATTTCCTCCAGCGTGCCGGGGGCAAAGGTGACGGCGAAATTCATGGCGAAGCTCGCCCAGTCAATTTCCCGCACATTGGCGACCTTCGCCGTAATCTCGTTGCCGAGAATGGAAACGGTCAGCTCCGCGCCCGCGCCGCTATCGAAAGCCTTGGCAACATCGGTGGCGATGGAAACCAGCGGCGGGCCCTTGTAACCCTTTTCCCACCATGCGCCTTCGGTGATGGTGCTGTGTGCGGGCAGAGTGTCAGCATAGGTAAAGCCACGGTCGGAACGCACGACCCATTCATATGTTTTGCCAACCAGTGCCTTCTCCGCGTCTATTCCGTTCACTTTTATAATACGCCCGCGCAGGGAAGGGGTGATTTGCAGGTTTCGCGCGCTCGCATGGCCGAGGGCGATTTTTTCAAAAGCTTCTTTTTGGTCCTGCTGGATATCGAGGAAAAAGAACGATGGCGCATCGACCGCAATGTCTTCCTTCAAAATGCGCGAAAAATTGTATTCGACAAGGGCGATGGTGACAAGCACCGTCAGCCCAAGCCCGAGCGAAAGAACCGTTCCCGTTGTCGTGTTGCCGGGGCGCGAAAGATTGGCGACCGCCATGCGTATTTCGGGGCGTGACGGCACGCGCATATGGCGCAAAACATCTTGCGCCAGTAATGCGAACAGCAGGAACACGCCAATCGCAATGACCGTGCCGCCCGTGAACGCGACCGCCATGTTGCGGTCGGGCGCGGTCGTGATGCTGAGGAATACAAGCGATGCCGCCGCCCACAAAATAACAGCCAGCACGCGGACGGAGGGTAGCTGGCGGCGCGGTGCGATGGTGTCGCGGAACAAATCGGCCGGTGTCACATTCACCGCGCGACCGATGGGCCACAGGCCGAAGCACAGCGTGGCCAGAAGGCCGAACGCCCCCGCCAGAAACAACGCATCAAAATACAACGCCGTGCGACCAGGCAGCGACAGCTCCGTCGTCAGGAACGAAGCCGCCGTGGTCGCAATCCCCCCGCCGAGGGCGGCGCCGATGAAGATGCCGAGCAGGGCCAGCACCATCACCTGCAGCATATAGACGCGGAACACAAACTGGCTGGAGGCACCAAGGCATTTCAAGGTCGCAATATTCGCGAGCTTGGTGTCGAGATAGGCGCGCACCGCGCTCGAAATGCCCACGCCGCCGACCACCAGCGTCGTCAGGCCGATCAGCGTCAGGAAAAACGTCAGCCGTTCGATATACCGCTCCAGTCGCGGCGAGGCGTTGTAAAAATTGCGGATGCGCCAATTGGCTTTCGGGTAATCCCTGTTAATCTTTTTTTCGATTTCCGCGAGCGCGGCGGCACTTCCCGTACCGGGCAACGCCAGATGATGCTCGAACGAGACAGCGCTGCCGGGACCCAGCAGCCCTGTTCCCTCAAGCGCGTCGCTGCTGATGAGTAGATGTGGCGCGATAACGAAACTGATGCTTTCCGCCGAATCCGGCAGCTTCAGGAACGTGCCACGAATGGCAAAACGCATTTTTCCGATCAGCAGCGTATCGCCAATTTTTACGTCGAGGCGGGCCAGCAGGTCTTTCGGCACCAATGCTCCCCATATATCGGGCGCGTCCTCAACAGGGTCCAGTAAATCCTGCAACGGCATTTTTTCAACCGCGCCGTTCGCATCGAATATTTCGACCGTGCCGTAAAGCGGGTAAAGCCTGTCCACGGCCTTCATTTCGGCGAGAGATGTTTTTGTTTCGCTGCCGTTTCTTATCATGGCGCGCGCTTCGGCCACCACCGACATTCCGGTCGACATTTTTTTAAAATAGGCGGCTTCGTCTTCTTTCAGCGGCGCATACAGTGTGCGGATTTCGATGTCACCGCCCAGTATCTGCCGCCCGTCATGCCGCAGGCTGTCGGTCAGGCTGCGCGACACCGACTGCACCGTGGCAATCGCGCCAACGCCAAGGATCAGGCACAGCAGAAAAACGTAAAAACCGCCGAGCCCCGCGCGCAGCTCCCGCCGCGCATAAAGGAAACTGAGTTTCCAGCCGTCAATACCGCTATTCATGCCGCTATCCTGCCATCGCGGATTTTGACGGTGATGCCGCATTGTTTCGCAAGCCCCGCGTCATGCGTCACCAGCACCAGCGTGGTGCCGTGCTGCCTGGTCATGCCGAACAAAATATCGGTCACGGTTTTGCCCGTGTCGGCATCGAGGTTACCGGTCGGTTCATCCGCCAGAATCAGGCGTGGCTTGGGCGCGAAGGCGCGGGCGATGGCCACACGCTGCTGCTCCCCGCCCGACAGCTGCCCCGGATAGTGTTTCTCACGCGCTGCAAGTCCGACAGCGGCAAGGGCGGCAGCAGCTTTTTTAAAAGCATCCTTCTCGCCCGCAAATTCCAGGGGCACGGCCACGTTTTCAAGCGCGGTCATGGTGGGGATGAGATGAAAATTCTGGAATATGATGCCGATATTGTCGCGGCGGAAAGCGGCCAGCGCATCCTCGTCCATCGCCGCGAG
>JAYUPV010000047.1:0-4645 GCA_043759865.1 Alphaproteobacteria bacterium
CACACTTCTTTTTCCTGCCGTGTTCTGCGTGAGGATGTTCAAAAAAGCTTTCCGCATCGCCGACAAAACCGATATGGAGATATTGAACCGAGGCCTCGCCAACAAGGCGCTGCTGTGGCTGTTTTCCTTCGAGCGCTATCTCCTGAAAATTGTGGCCATGCCCTTCGGCGTGTCCATCATTGCCGTTTGCCGCCGATGACCCCTTTCGAAAAACTGCGGCAGTTCGTCATTTACTGCCTCGTGGGTTCAATCAACACCGTGGCGGCGCTGGCGGTTATTCTCGGCCTGTCCGAGCTTATGCATGTCAACTATGTGCTGGCCAATATCGCAGGCTATGCGCTCGGCCTTGCCATTGCCTTTGTCATGCACCGCAAGGTAACTTTCCGGGGCGCAGACAAAGAGGCGGCAACCCGCCAGCTCGGGCCGTTCCTGATGGTCTTTGCCGCCGGGTATATCGTGCAGCTGTGCGCGCTGGTCGCGCTGCACAAATCAGGCTTGAGCAATCCGGTCTCGCAGATTATCGCCTGCGGCATATATGTTATCGTGAGTTTTATCGGCAACAAGCACCTGACTTTCAAAATACCAAAAGCATGAGGGCGGCAGCATGAAAAAAATCGTTATCACGGGCGGCGCGGGTTTCATCGGCTCCCACATTGTCGAGAAATGCAGCAGCACTTATAAAAACGCCGAAATCGTCATTTTCGACAAGATGACCTATGCAGCCGATGTGCGCAACGTCCTGCATCTCATCACAGCCAACAAGGCACGCCTGCTGGTCGGCGATGTCGCCAATTTCGACACCTGCCGCCGCGCTATCGAAGGGGCGGATCTGGTCATCCACGCCGCCGCCGAAAGCCATGTCGACAATTCCTTCGGCAATTCGCTTGAATTCACGAAGACCAATGTCGTGGGCACGCATTGCCTCATGGAATCCTGCCGCCTCGCGGGCACGCCGAAAATCATCCACATCAGCACCGACGAAGTTTACGGCGAGGTGCATGAAGGAAAAGTCGACGAAAATTCGACCTTGCGTCCCACCAACCCCTATTCCGCCTCCAAGGCCGCCGCCGAAATGATCATCAACGGCTACCGGCAGTCCTTCCGGATTCCCGTCATCATGCTTCGCGCCAACAACATTTTCGGCAGCCGGCAGTTCCCTGAAAAAATTATTCCCAAATTCCTCATCGCCGCCATCACAGGGCGCAAGATGACGCTTCATGGCACGGGCAAAAACATCCGCCATTACCTTTCCGCCCATGACCTCACCGACGCCATCGACCTGCTCGTCAACAAAGGCGAGATCGGGGAGTGCTACAATATCGGCACAGTCGAGGATTACCCGAACGTCGATATCGCACGCATGATCTGCTCTGTTTTCGGTCTGAAGGAAGAAGACACCATCACCTATGTCGCTGACCGCCCCTTCAACGATGCGCGCTATGCCGTCGACTGGAGCCGCATTGCCGCGCTCGGCTGGGTGCCGCGCCGCACGCTTGCCGCCGAGCTGCAGGCGATGGCGGAATGGTATGCGGAGAACCTCGCGCGCTACGAAGCAAGCGCCATCGTGAACCACCCCCTGAAAAAGAAGGCAGGCGCTGTGGCATGACCGTCGTCGCCGTCGGAAAATCGTCTTTTCTGGCAGGCGCCGTCAGGGAAAACAGCGCCGCAAAAGACTGGCTTTTCCTGTCGCATGAAGAAGCGCTGCAAGATACCTCATGGGTGGGCCGCGTCTCTTCTGTCGTCAACTTTGCCTTTTCTCCCGCACTGCGCACCGGCGCGTATAATTCGGCCATAGACATAGATAGCAGCCTTGCCGCTCTCGTCGCCGGCACACAGGCGCGGTACATCATGCTCAGCACACGCGCCGTTTACGGCCCCACTTCCGGTGATTTCGGCTTAAAGGAAGGAGAAGCCGAAAACCCCGCCACGCCCTATGGCCGCAACAAGCTGGCCGTTGAAAACGCCTTGCGTGAAGAACTCGGCGACCGGCTCACCGTCCTGAGGCTTGGAAATATTTTCGGGCATGAGTACAAAAAAGGCCACGGGCGCGCCACATTTTTCGGACTTTCTCTTGCGGGACTGGCAGAGCGCAAAACCATCGCCTTCGACATGAACCCCGACCAGCCGCGTGATTTCTGTTCCGCGTGGCGTTTCGCAGACGCGCTTGCCGCTATCGTGGCGAAACCGCAGGCAGGCGTGTTCAACCTCGGCAGCGGCTTTGGCACGCCCTGCGGAAAAATTGCGGAGTTGCTGATAGAAGGCTATGGCGAAGGCCGCCTGGTCGTGGACGATAAAGGAAAAAACGATTCCTTCTGGCTCGACATGGCAAAAACCCGCGCCGCCTTTGGCCTTCCGGCGTCAAGCCACGATGAACTACGGCAGGACTGCCTTGCCTGCGGGCGCGCATTGCGTACGGCTTAATTTTTCTTGCTGCACCAGAACTGGTACATGGCGGAAAACGTATCGGGATTTTCCTGCTCGAAAAGATGCCAGTTTTCCAGCTTTTCATCGGCGAACTTCTTGCGGAATAATTCTTCCGTTTGCTGCGGCAGGAAAAACTTGATGAAGTCGAGCCCCAGACCCTGCAGCGCAGCGTTGATTTCAGGTATATCGAAACGGTGCTCCTGCACATTGAAAAGCAGATCGCGGTACATAGAAAGGTGATATGAGTCGGGACGGTTCAGGATATCCTGCACCGCTGCGCGGTCGAGGAGCTGCGGCGTCATAGCACGAAATTGCCTCATGCCCGCAGCATCCGGCTTGAACCCCTGTTTCGCGATTATCTTGTGGGCGGCCACGAGATGACGGCGCGCGGTTTCGCTATAAAGCGCGATACGCATCAGCCCCTCATCCTTCAGCAGGCCGCAGAGAATTTTCCAGCCTTCCAGCGGGTTTTCAAGATGGTGCAGAACGCCGGAGCTTGAAACATAATCGTATTTTTCCCCATGCGCGCCGAGCTTCAGGATATCGGCCTGACGGAAAGAAATATTCGCAACGCCGAGTTCTTTCGCGCGTTTTATTGCATAGGCCAAACTTGTCAGGCTCAAATCCACCGCAAGTACCGAAGCATCCGGGAAAGCTGCTGCGAGCTGGATCGCCTCGCGCCCCGTGCCGCAGCCTGCGACCAGTATTTTTGCCTTCGCGTTTTTTAACCTGCCCTCGACTTCTTCGTCGTTGAGACCCCTGTAAAAGTTTTTCCAGCGGGGATAGGGGAACTCCTCGTACTGTTCCCGCACTTTTGCCGATACGCCTGCGGATATTTCCGTCAACGGCACGATGGCCTTTTTCAAAGCCTCGAGTTCGGCATGTTCCACGATTTGCAGCGCGGAAAGCGCCGAGGGATGAAGACCCGCTCTTTTCGCGGCGTTCGACAATCCATGCAGCGGCGCATAGCAGGCATAAAGCGCGACAAGCGCGGCATCCCCCGCATCCCCGCCTTCAAGCCGGGCGCGCGCTGAAGCGGTAAATCCGACTTCTTCCTGCGTCGTGGCGAAAATATATTCGGTATAGAAGCAATACTGCGCCAGCGCAGACCCAAGGCGCGCAAGCTCCGCACGGGGAAGTCTCGGCTTCGCGGACGAATAGTCCTGCATCAGGCGCAGGCGCAGATGCGTCAGGAAAGATTCAAAAACCGGATGGTACACGGCAATTTTTTGCAGCCCCTCGACAAAAAACGGCGCAAGCAGCGGCTTCCAGTCCGCTTTGTCAAAGGCTTTCTGATTGAACCCCACATAACTGCCGCTGTTCGAGAATTTATAGAGCTTGCTGAATTCGGGATCCGCCGCCAGCAGTGTGTACCAGAGTATCTGCGCACCCGAGCAATCGAGCCCCGGTGTTTCAAGGCAGGCGAGCAGCGCCCCTTGCATTTCCTCGTTATGCTTGTGGAAGCCCGCCATGCCCGCAAGCGCGAGAAACCTCTCTTTGTAATGCAGTGTGGCAGGGCTTTCCTTCATCGCCAGCACGTAATGGCCGATGGCCTGACGGCTGTCGCCGTGATCGAAATACAATTCACCGATCAGGGCGACAGCGGCGTGGTCGCGGGGCTCAAGCGCGAGCGCCTTTTCAAGGCACGCCATTGCCGCACCGGCATCGCCGCGTGCGCGGTGCACGAGCGCAAGGTTGCGCAGGGCGTCGGCGGTTTCTTTCTCCTGCAGCACAACATGAAGAAGCTTTTCGGCCTCATCGAACTGCCGGTTGCGTATACATTCTCTAGCCTGACCGAAAGTATCGGTGCCTGATGCTTTTGACGTATTTGCCATGGTTTTCCCTCGGATAACCCCATCAGAATTGAACTTTCGGCCTGCTTTGTAAAGCCCGAATTTCCACAATCTGGAAACTAGGAATCCTCCGGAAGCTGTGCTAGATTGCCGGTATATCTGGCAAGGAAAAAACATGTCGATACTGAAACATCTCGCCCACGAAACACAGCAGCTGCACGTGCAGGGGCTTTATAAATCGGAGCGCGTGATCACTTCGCCGCAGCAGGCCGACATTACCGTCGCTTGTGCGAATGACGACCGCCATGTCATCAACCTCTGCGCCAACAATTATCTCGGCCTTGCCAACAATGCGCGCCTTATAAAGGCGGCGCATGACGCACTCGACAAATACGGCCTCGGCCTTGCTTCGGTGCGGTTCATTTGCG
>JAYUPV010000048.1:0-6632 GCA_043759865.1 Alphaproteobacteria bacterium
TCCCCCTTACCAAGGGGGTGCTCTACCACTGAGCTACAACAGCATCATATTTATCAATGACTTAACCGAGGCCAAAGGCTTGCGCACTCTGTTTCGGCCCTTATGAATAAGTCAAAAGGGCCTGTTTTGTCAATCATTTCCGTTCGACACGATAAAGGCGCAGTTTACCGCCAATTTTCTTGTGGAAAAACAGCTCCTTGCCATCAAGCGTCAAGGTCGGTGCCTCGACGAAGCCGTTGATGGTTTTAATGAGCTTCGCCACGCCAAAGGGCTCGTGCACGCTTTCGCGCGTCGCGACCAGAATGCGCAGGCCATAGGCTCCGGCCGATCGTGTGAAGAACAGGCGGAGCCCATCGGCGGAAATCGCGGGCGCGTATTCAAGCTCGTCCGTGTTGACGTTTTTCAGTATTTCCGCGCTGGCAGGATCCATTTCAAAACCATCGGCAGCCAAATGCGCGATCATGAGGTCGGATGTTGCAGGCACAGGCACATGGTTTTTGAAATGCGCCCGCGAGATATACATTGTCTTGCCATCGGGGCTGATGCCCGTATCCATGTTGATCTGCCCCGGCTCTTTGGGCGTAATGTGCCCTGCAACGGGCCGCACATCGAGCACGCCCGAGCCGTTGAACATGCCGGTATAAAGCGAATTCATGTTCTTGCTATAGTCGCGCATGGTGGTGAAATAGAAATGCCCGTCATTGTCCATGCTGGGCACGCCGTCGAGCGTTTTGTCGTTCACGCCCGGCAGTTTGCCGAGATATTTGAAAGACAGCGTCCCCGTACGCTCCGCATAGTGGATGTTGGTGTCGGTCGCTGGGTCGTTTTCGTTGTTGAAGAACAGGAACTTTCCGTCGGGCGAAATAAACGGCTCCATGATCTGGTCGTCATAGCCAATGACTTCGGCCTCGACAGGCTCGGAATAATCGTCGCTGACAGGCTCGACCGGCAGGGGTTTGGCGGAGTCCTTTTCATCGGGATGCGCCAGCCGGTCAAGCGCAAGGTCGAGCAGTTCCTCGCCTTTTCTAAAGTCGCCCGCCTGCATCAGCTCGGGGATATCTTTCACAATCATGACAATCGGGGCAGGATCACGTTTTTGTTCTACCCATGTCGTGATACCCGCCATCACGCGGTCGCCCTTGTCCTTCAACCGTTGTGCCGTCGCATAAACCGTGCCCGCGAAGGCAATGATGCCGACGATGATAAGGATGCCGAGGAATTTGAAAAAACGCTTCATGAAACATGGTATCCCCCACCCCCGAGTACCACGCAACAGCTTTTATATTTCCATAGCCTATAATTATGTCACATTCGTTCTTGACCGGGTTGCCGCAGCACCATTACGGTTGAACACATGACCGACAAAGCCAAGACACCGCTGGAAAACATCACCTCCAAGACCTCGCTGCCCCTGATTGTAGGGCCGATGTTTCTCGTCTCGAACGAAGACCTCGTGCTTGCGGCCTGCAAGGAAGGCATCGTCGGCACTTTTCCCGCCGGCAGCCGCTGGACAAGCGCGGATTTCGAGACATTTTTGAAAACCGTCATCAGCGAGCTCGATGATTTCAAGACCAAGACAGGCAAAACGCCGGCCCCCTATTCCATCAACCTTTCCGTCAAAAAGAAAACCCCGCGCCTTCAGGCCGACCTCGACCTGTGCGAGAAATATAAAGTTCCCATCGTCCACGCCTCGGGCGGAGTGACGCCGGAAATCGTGCAGAAAATTCACGGCTACGGCGGCATTATCGTGCAGGACGCGATGACGGCAGATGAAGCAAGACACGCCGTTGCCGCAGGCGTTGACGGCATTATCGCCGTTGCAAGTGGCGCAGGCGGACAGGCGGGAACGATCAACCCCTTCGTGCTGCTGAACGAAATACGCCAGTTTTACGATGGCCTGCTGGTGCTGGCAGGCAGCCTCTCCAGCGGCAAAGATATTCTGGCAGCGCAGACGCTCGGTGCAGATATGGTTATCATGGGCACGCGCTTCGTCGCGACCAAGGAGTCAGCCGCCGACCCCGCTTACAAACAAATGATCGTCGACGTGAAATCATCCGACATTATTTACACTTCTGCCATCAGCGGCGTACCGGGCAACTTTATCCGCCAGAGCATCGAACAATCAGGCTACGACGCCGAAAACCTGCGAAAGCTCGGCCCCGGCGCAGATAAAATCCCGACTCCTCCGGGGCAGGAAGGCCGCGCGTGGAAATACGTCTGGTCGGCAGGGCAAACCGTCGGCACCATCTCCGACATCCCCACCACCGCCGATCTCGCCACAAGGCTGAAGCAGGAATATGCCGATGCAAAGGCGGAGATGGCGAACAAGCTCGGCTTTGCCGCGCCTGCGGCTGCGAAGCCGAAGCCGCCCTCCCCCAAAGTACCCCCACCTTAATCCTTTCCGGAAAAACCCAACACCCTCGCCTTTGCCCTGCAAATAATGTAAAAAAGAGCAAAGGGCGAAACACATGGCAATCATCCCGTATATCACCGCAATCTACGCAGGCATCCTCGGCCTGATGCTCGGCGCGCTCTCGTGGCGCATAATGCGGATGCGCGCGAAGCTCGAAGTCATGGTCGGCGACGGGGGCGAAAAGAGCCTGAATGTCGCCATGCGTATACAAGGCAACTTCATCGAATATGTGCCGATGGCACTGCTGCTGATTTCCTTCAACGAAATTCTGGGCTGGCAGCCGCAGGGTATTCATGCGCTCGGCCTGACGCTGGTTGCGGCGCGGCTGGCGCATGTCCACGGCATGAGCCAGAAAGACGCTGCAGGCAAAGGGCGAAGGCTCGGCGCGCGTATGACTTTCCTTGTCATCATCGTGGCATCGATCATGTGTATCGCCTCGGTCGCCATGCCACTGCTGTATCCGGCGGGGCAATAACATGGCCGGATCATCGAAATTCGGCGTTGCAAAACCCTCGGCTCCCGCCCCCACGACGGAGGGGCTGATACAGAGCATGGTCGCGGCGATACTGAAAAACGACGCGCGCGGCATCAACAACCTCATCTCGCAGGGCGCACCGGTCAACGCAAGCGACACGAAGGGCAACAGCCTTTTGACCATTGCCGCGACCGACCCGCGCGAGCACGGCGCGCTGCATGCGCTGCTGGCGGCGAAAGCCGACCCCAATTACCCGAGCGCCAACGGCAAGCTGCCGCTGCACGCTGTGCTGCGCATGAAAGACGGGCGCATGCTACCCGATGCACTTGCCGCGCTGCTGGCGGCAGGCGCGGACGCGAACAAGACAGAACAGCGACCCGACCAGCCAGCCATGACGTCTATTCAGGTTGCCTTCGAGCAGAACCGCGACGATAAAGTATTTGAAAAACTGCTGCAGGGTGGCGCTGACCCGCTGCTCGGCGAAGACATCGCCAAGGCGCATTTCTCGCCCATGCACGCCCTTGCCATTCTCGGGCGCTATGCGGTGCTGGAAGCCGCCTATCACTGCGGCATAAATATCGACAAGCCTGCGGCGAACGGTATGACCTGCCTGATGCTGGCCGCGCGCGAGGGTGCATCGAAAACTGTCGAGGCGTTGCTTGAATGCAACGCCGACCCGACGCTGAAGGACAAAAAAGGCCTTGATGCCATGGCGCATGCGCGCGCCGCGCCCAAGGAAACCGATTTCCGCCCGCTGCTGAAGCTCATGACCCGCGCCGCGAACGACCACACCATCCGCAAGGAAATTGCCACCCTGCGCGCCGAGCTCGACAGCCTGCGCCAACTGGTCGCGAAATCCGGCAACACATGACAGCCACGCCCCTGCTGCCGCCCAAAGGCGACCCAGCGCGCAACTGGGCGTGTGCCACCCTGCTCGCCTTCCCCCTTGCCTTCGCCGCACTCGCACTTTTCCTTGGGCAGGATGCGAGCTGGGACTTCCGCAATTACCATTTTTATAACGCCTGGGCCTTTGTAACAGGGCGCTATACCTCGGGCATCGATTTCCTGCCGTCGCAGGGGCAGTTCTTTTTCAATCCGCTGCTCGACGTGCCGTTTTATTTCCTTGCCACGCATATTGCGCCGAAATGCGCCTATTTTATTCTCTCTATCGTACAGGGGTTAAATTTCCCGCTGCTGTTCATGATCTGCTACGCGACGCTGGTGATAAAAGACACTAAAAAGAAAACCGCCGCTTGCGCAGGACTTGCCGCGCTCGGCATGCTGAGCGCGATGGGGATAGCGGAGGCAGGAACGCAGTGCAACGACAACCTCGTCAGCCTCGGTATTCTTTCATCCGCCCTGCTGGTGATACGTAATTTTGATTTCCTGCTCTCGGCGCAACCGAAAGCAACGGCACGGGCGGCATTTATCTATGCGCTGCCAGCCGGTTGCGCGGCGGGGTTGAAGCTGACCTGCATTTCTTTTTGCGCGGGCATGTGCATCGCGCTCCTGATTGCAACGCCCGATGCGCGGCGGTGTTTCCGCCTCTGCTTTCTGTTCGGCCTTGGCCTTCTGGCGGGTTTTGCGCTTACCTACGGGCATTGGGCATGGTACCTGACGTCTCATTACGCAAGCCCGATGTTCCCGTTTTACAACTCCATCTTCCGCTCGCCCCTGCTGCCCTCCGTCGCGCTGATTGACTTCCCGACACCGCGCAACTGGACGCTGCCTGTCTTCCCGTTCTTTTTCGGCATCGACCCGCTTCTTGTAAACGAAATATGGTGGCGCGATTGGCGCACGCCGCTGCTCTATGCGCTGTTCATACTGGTGACGGTGCAATATTTGGTATCGGGCAAAAAAACTGCGAAAGAGCCGCTCGCACGCCCCGCACCCTTGCGCTTTCTGCTGCTGACGGCGGGTATCGGCTATTACATATGGCTATTCACGCAGACTGTCTACCGTTACCTGCTGCCGCTCGATATGCTGTCGCCGCTTCTGATTGTCCTGTGCGTCGGGCTGCTGCCGCTGGAAATAAAGCGGCGCTGGACTATTGCAACGGGGCTGATCGTGGTGGCTGCACTTTCCATCTCGCCCGGCGACTGGGCGCGGCGCGGCACATGGACACAGAAAATCACCGACATCTCCGTCCCCGCGATACCGGAAAAAACGATGGTGCTGATGGGCGGGGTAGATGCCTATGCCTTCCTGCTGCCGGCATTTCCACCTTCTGTTTCATTCGTGCGCCTTGAGAGCCGAGGCTTCCCGCCCGACAGCAAGACCGGGCTTGCCGACCTTATCCGCAGCAAAGTAGAAGTCCACAAAGGCCCGCTCAAGCTGTTCATTCCGTCAGCGCAGTTGAAACTCGGCGAGCGGGCGCTGCCGCATTTCAAACTTTCCCTGGTGCTGAAATCCTGCCGCATCATCGACGACCGCCTGTATGAACCGCACCTCGACCGCACGGCCGAGATGGGCAACAGCTACCCGAAAACCTACAGCCTGTGCGATGTGAAGCGCTATTGATTCTGGAATATACCACCCATCGAATCATTGCCCGCCCGCCGCGCGCCCGTTATTTTTAAGGCATGATCAAGGATTCCAAGCCCACATCCGCACCACTCCCGGCCGCAAGACGCACCAAGAGCCGCGCCGATGCGCTGCGCGCCAACCTTTCGAAACGCAAACAGCAAGACCGCGCCCGCCAGCAACAGGAGAAATAATAACATGTCCATCATGCCCGACAGCTGGATACGCGAACAGGCGTTGCAGAACAACATGATCGCTCCTTTCGAGGAGCGCATGAAGCGCGAGGGCGTGATTTCCTACGGGCTGTCGTCCTACGGCTATGACTGCCGCCTGTCAGACGAGTTCATGATTTTCACCAATGTCGACAGCGCCGTGGTCGACCCCAAGAATTTCAACCCCGCCAGCTTCGTGACCCGCAAGACCGATGTCTGCATCATCCCGCCGAATTCGTTTGTGCTGTGCCGCACGGTCGAGACCTTCAAGGTCCCGCGCGATGTGCTGGTTATCTGCCTCGGTAAAAGCACCTATGCCCGCTGCGGGTTAATCGTCAACGTCACGCCGCTCGAACCCGAATGGGAAGGGCAGGTAACCCTCGAAATTTCCAACACAACCCCCCTGCCCGCTAAAGTCTACGCGAATGAGGGCATCGCGCAGTTTCTGTTCCTGAAAGGCGAAGGCGTCTGTGAAGTCTCCTACGCCGACCGTGCCGGAAAATACATGGGGCAACAGGGCGTAACGCTGCCGAAGATGTAATTTAAAATTTCAATGTTTCCTGAAGGCCGCCCGTGCAGGTGCGTGGACATCTCCGCGTTTCGCGGTGGCGATTTTATCGAGGTATTTCTTTTTCATTTCCGCAGCGTCCTCGTCCGACAGTTTTTTGCCATGCAGCCACCATTCTTCCGACCCGTCAGCCTTCACAACAGCGGGGCCTTCGCTGCGGTGGCGCTGGCCGTTCTGAATCCATTCCTTCGTGCCGTCCAGAGAGCGGATAGCGGGGTCTTTGTCGCTATGCACCGTGCCGCCAAGCCATGTGACCTGCGTGCTGTCATTTTGTGTTTTGATACCGTCCGGCATCCGCTGTACCGAGTCACCGAATTCCGCACGCAGGGCAGCGAAAGAAAAGCCCGCGCCCGAAAAAGGGTCAGCGGGCGTTTTGCGGACATTCGCGGGGGGTATGCCGTTCACTTCTGTCATGCCGGTGACTTTCCGCGCCTCGTCGCG
>JAYUPV010000049.1:0-6181 GCA_043759865.1 Alphaproteobacteria bacterium
GGCGACGAGCCGACCGTCGACCTTGCCATCCAGCGCCAGCAGGTCCACCAGAAAAACCAGTGGATGCTCAAGGCACACCTGGAATAAGCAAGCTAAAACAGCGGCTTACCCCTGAACGCAGGGGTTTTAACCTTTGAACCGTATAATGTTCATGCGGCGGGACAACTGGTCTTGCCCCGGTTCACAATTGTAACAAACAAAAAGGTAGCCCCATGTATAACAAAGTATTCGCCCTCGCGGCTCTGACAGCTGTGGGCCTGATGTTCGCAGCACCTGCAGCGCAGGCAGAAGACACCAACAACCAGTACCTGAAAGAACGCGCCTATTCGGCGGATGCGCGCGAAGGTGTGCGCGACCGGCGTGAAAACTGGCGCGACCGCTTTGAAAACCGCCGCGACCGTCGCGAAGATGTACGCGATGGAAAAGAAGATAAAGTCGACGCCCGCGAAGACGTGAGAGACGCCAAGGAAGATGCCCACGACACCAAAGAAGACGCGCGTGACGAAGCGCATGACGGCGGCTGGCGCGACCGCCGCGAAGACCGCTGGGATGCAAAAGAAGACAAGCATGACACCAACGAGGACAAGCGTGACTCAGCCGAAGACGCGCGCGATACCCGCGAAGACCGCCGCGATGACCGTGAAGACGTGCGCGACCGCACCGAGAACCGCTGGGACCACCGCGAAAACCGCTGGGACCGCAACCACGGCCCCATCCAGCGCCGCACCCGCGCCAATAACTGATAACGCTTAAGATAAAAACCCCCGTCCCTGCCGGACGGGGGTTTTTGTTTTTGGTATGAAGCGCGATTCTATCCCCCTCTCCCGCAAGCGGGAGAGGGGGCAGAAAGTAAATCCCGCACTAGGCAGGTATGGCGGCAGGAAAGTCTATCTACGGAATAAACGGAAAGTTCTTTTTCAACCGCGCCCACTTCCGCTGTTTTTCCTTCACGCGCCGTGCCGCGACATCGTGGAAGACGCGACCCGGCCTTGCGCGCCAGACTTCCTTGTATTTGCGGCGTTCGGTTTCCAGCTCATCGAGGAAAAAACCGAATTCGGGCGACAGTTTTTGCAGCCGCTTCAATTCCCTGATTTCAAGGTTGAGCTTGTTCATGCCGACGCGGATTTCATCGGGAGTCATCTTGCGGAAATCCGGCGGCTCGTTCGGCATGTGTGGAATCCAGATATTTTGAAATTGGAAAAACTATAGCCCCGCCGCCCGTCCGCAAGCAATAGGTCGATTATGAAAATATACAGCTGCCGCCACGTCCGACCCTGACAAAACCCCATAAAAACCGCCGTTTTCCTCGTTTTTCAGCGCGCACCAGCAGTTGACGCGAATCCTGCGGATAGGGCATTGTGCGGGTGCATTTATAAGGAGAGTCCCGCCATGTCATCCACCGCCGCCGCCAAAAACCAGAACCCCCAAGCCGTGCCGCATAACGACATGGCCAACGCCCTGCGCGCCCTGTCGATGGACGCGGTGCAAAAGGCCAATTCCGGCCACCCCGGCATGCCGATGGGCATGGCCGATGTTGCGACGGTGCTCTTTACCCAGTTCCTGAAATTCGACCCCACCGCGCCGACATGGCCCGACCGCGACCGCTTCATTCTCTCCGCCGGTCACGGTTCGATGCTGCAATATTCGCTGCTGCACCTGACGGGTTACGAGAAAATGACCCTCGACCAGCTGAAAAATTTCCGCCAGATGCACAGCCTGACTCCCGGCCACCCCGAAGTGATGCCCGAAGTCGGCATTGAAACCACCACCGGCCCGCTTGGTCAGGGAATTTCAAATGGCGTGGGTTTCGCGCTTTCCGAACGCCTGCTGAACGCGCGTTTCGGCAACGACATTGTCAACCACTTCACCTATGTCATCGCTTCCGACGGCGATTTGATGGAAGGCATCAGCCATGAAGCCTGCTCGCTCGCGGGGCATCTCGGCCTTGGCAAATTGATTGTGCTGTATGACGACAACTCGATTTCCATCGACGGCCCGACTTCGCTTTCCTTTACCGACAACACGCCGCAGCGTTTTGAATCCTACGGCTGGGAAACCTTCACGGTCGACGGCCACAACCCCGCCGAAATCGCAAAGGCGATTGCCGCAGCGCAACTGAACCCCGCAAAGCCCAGCCTGATCAGCTGCAAAACCAAAATCGGCTATGGCGCGCCGACGAAACAGGGCTCTGCCTCATCCCACGGCTCGCCGCTTGGCGACGAGGAAATTGTGGGTGCGCGCAAGAACCTCGGCTGGGCGCATGCGCCCTTCGACATCCCCGCCCCCGTGCGCGACGCATGGCGCGCGGCTGGATCGCAAAGCCAGGGCGAGCGCAAAAACTGGCAATCGCGCCTCGACAAGCTCGAAGGCGAAAAACGCACGCTGTGGGACCGCATGCAAAAAGGCGACGTGACCTCCATCACCACGCCCATTATTTCCGCCTTCAAGAAAAAGATGACGGCAGAGGCTCCGAAAATCGCGACGCGCGCGGCATCGGGCAAAGTGCTCGAAGCACTCATCCCTGCCCTGCCCGAAATGATCGGCGGCTCGGCTGACCTCACCGGTTCAGTTCTCACGCTTGTCAAGGAAATGGGCAAAGTTTCGAAAACCGATTATGCCGGCCGCTACATTTACTGGGGCGTGCGCGAACACGGCATGGCCGCCGCGATGAACGGCATGGCGCTGCACAAAGGCTTGATCCCCTATGGTGGCACGTTCCTGAGCTTCACCGATTACTGCCGCCCCTCGATCCGCCTTTCCTGCCTCATGAAGCAGCGCGTGATTTACGTGATGACGCATGACAGCATTGGTTTGGGTGAGGACGGCCCGACGCACCAGCCGGTCGAACACCTTGCAGCACTCCGCACCATCCCGAATATTCTGGTGCTGCGACCTGCGGATGTTATCGAGACGGCGGAATGCTGGCAGATTGCGCTTGAACACACCACCGGCCCCTCCATTCTGGTGCTGACGCGCCAGAACCTGCCGCTGGTGCGCAAGAACGGCGAAGAAGAAAACATCTCGAAGCGCGGCGCGTATATCCTTGCCGAAGCGTCGAGCCAGCCCGTCTGCACCATCTGGGCGACCGGCTCGGAAATCGAAATCGCCCTGAAAGCGCGCGACCTGCTGGAAGCGGAAAAAATCCCGACCCGCGTCGTCTCCGCGCCGTCTTTGGAACTTTTTGAAAAGCAGGACGAAAAATACAAAGAATCCCTGCTGCGCGAAACCAAGGTGACTGTCGCCGTCGAAGCCGGCATGCGCCACGGCTGGGACCACATCATCGGCCGCAACGGCATCTTCATCGGCATGAAATCCTTCGGCGAAAGCGCGCCCTATCAGGAACTCTACAAACACTTCGGCATTACGGCCGAAAATGTGGTGGAGCAGGTGAAGGAGAAGGTTTAAGTAAACATCCCCATGAAAGCAGCAGCCTTAAAGCAACTTGTGCGACAAAGGCTCACGCGCTCTTGGAAGAAACCCGACGTTCTCCTTACTGAAGAAAACTGGTATACGCACGGGGCATCTGCCTGTGAAGCCGTTAGCGATGCTATCCTGATAGAGCACAAGGGCGTTTCTTCACGCATAGTAAAAGCCGTCACCGGAAAACTGGGAATTGCCGGAGCAACAGCAGGGATGTTTTCCGTTGCGTCTCTTTTCGGCACAGCCTCCACCGGAATTGCAATCGGATCGCTTTCAGGCGCAGCGTTCCATTCTGCAGCAGTGGCCTTTCTTGGCGGCGGCGTGGCGGCAGGAGCTGCGATTGTTGGCAGGGTTGGTATTGCAGCCGCGTTGGGTGCCGTTTTCGGCGTTCAAAAATACTTTCTTGGCTGTAGACGCAAAAAGCATAGCCTTGACGAGCAGGAATGTCGCGTTGTTGACGCTTGCCTTGGGCTTGCAATTTCATTTAGAGAGCAAGAAAAGCTGAAGCACGCACTTGTACCTATGTCTGCTTACGCGCTACAGAACGACGGATTTACCCCCCTAAAAGGAGAAATTTCGAAATGTCTGGCGAAATCCGCAGACTGGCCTTTTTTTGCACGTTATAAACTGGCGTCGGCCATCCGCGAACTTGAAGCTGTTGCAGCGTTCTTGCAAAGACCGGCTTTGCGCCTACCTGCCGTCACGACGGGCATTGTCTCGGCGGTCATCCTGCAACTGCTCGCGCAAGAAACGCCACATTTTAACAAAGACGAACAGCTTATTCTCGATGCGCTTTGCCGCTCGAATAATTCGCTGACCCATGCGTCAACAGAAGAACTAACCTCCTATGTCCAGAACCTTGGCCCTTGGCAAATAGGCGGACTAACTAATAATGTTAAAGGCATCTATCACGAACTTCTTTTTCAAAGAAACGAGAATAGTGATGGAGACGAATATACCGTCGAGCTATTTCCGGAGACAAACCACCCTGGTGCTGACATCCGTCTTATTAATAATGTGACTGATGAAGTCAAAGAGATACAATTAAAGGCAACGAATTATCTAAGCTATATAGAGCGTCACAACGAAAGATATCCGACTATTCCTGTTTTTGCCACGTCAGAGGTCGCGGCCACCTGCGAAATACCTGACACCGGTATCAGCAATTCAAAAATCACTCATGACGTTTCCGACGTTCTTGACACGCTAGACAGCTCACAAGTAGCCGATGCCTTGGAAAGTATGTCACTTGCCGCTATGGTCACGTTGGCACGAAATACAAAGGTGCTCTTGAAAGGTAATGACGCAACACCACAAGGAAAAAACGGTTGCTTGAGGATGGAGTAATCTCAGCAGGCGTAGCTGGCCTTTTGCACTTGGTGATCTAACTTTCACAAAGAATGTATATAAACCCCACTGGCAAATTATGAAAAATAAAATATCCTATTATCTTTACGCTAAAAGTCTTAAAAAAATAGCAGTCGGCAACATTCAATAAGAGGGAAAAAACAATGACCGTCAAAATCGCCATCAACGGCTTCGGCCGCATCGGCCGCCTTGTGCTGCGTTCCATCATGGAAAGCGGCCGCAACGACGTGACTGTGGTCGGCATCAACGACCTCGCGACGGCGGAGGCGAACGCGCATCTGCTGAAATACGACACCGTCCACGGGCGCTTCAATGGCGACATCAAGGTGAACGGCACGAAGCTTATCGTCAACGGCCATGAAATTTCGATGAGCCAGTCGAAAGACCCCGCGCAACTGCCGTGGAAAGACCTCGACGTTGATGTGACCATGGAATGCACCGGCATCTTCACCAAAAAAGAAGACGCGATGAAGCACATTGCGGCGGGCGCGAAAAAGGTTCTCATCTCCTCCCCCGCGACCGATGAAGACATCACCGTTGTTTACGGCGTGAACCATGACAAGCTGCAATCGTCGCATGTTGTCGTTTCGAACGCTTCCTGCACCACCAACTGCCTCGCCCCTGTCGCCTATGTGCTGAACAAGGCTGTCGGCATCAAGCACGGTTTCATGACCACCATCCACAGCTATACCGGCGACCAGCCGACGCTCGACACGATGCACAAAGACCTGCACCGCGCGAGAGCCGCCGCCTGCAACATCATCCCGACTTCGACGGGCGCTGCCAAAGCCGTCGGCCTTGTGCTGCCGGAGTTGAAGGGCAAGCTCGACGGTACTTCGCTGCGCGTGCCGACGCCGAACGTGTCTGTCGTGGACTTCAAGTTCACCGCCAACCGCGCCACCACGGTCGAGGAAATCAACAAAGCGATTTCCGACGCTGCCGCGAACGGCCCGCTGAAAGGCATCCTCGCCACCTATTCCGAGCCGCTGGTGTCGTCAGACTTCAACCACGACCCCCATTCCTCCATCTTCGCGCTGAAGGAAACCAAGGTGGTCGACGGCACTTTCGTGCGCGTGCTGAGCTGGTACGACAACGAGTGGGGCTTCTCCAACCGCATGTCGGACACGGCTGTGGCGATGGCGAAACTGAAGTAAGAGACAAATTTTAACTACCTGATATTGCTGCTTTATCCCTGTCCGGATACGGCCTGTTTACGCTTTTATGTTAAACTATAATTGCGAATAGGACTGCATTTGTAGGATAGCGGGAACGGGGGTGTCGGGCTTTGGCTGACATCATTACATCGTTTTTCCTGACTTCATCTGTGAATGGCGTTGCCGCCACGCAGACGAAGAAACTCGCGCCGAGTGTGCTCGAACTTGGTGCGGACAAC
>JAYUPV010000050.1:0-7744 GCA_043759865.1 Alphaproteobacteria bacterium
TCCCCGACCGCGGCCCCGATGCGCGCGAATGCCCGCAATGCAAGGAAGGCACGCTTTCCCTGAAGCTCGGCAAGTTCGGCGCCTTCGTCGGTTGCTCGCGCTACCCCGACTGCCGCTACACGCGCCCCGTGCTGACCGGCGGCGGCGATGCCGACGGCGAAAACGCGCCCGAGGGCTTCTCGCCCAAGGTGCTTGGCCTCGACCCGAAAACCGGCCTGCCCGTCACGCTGCGCTTTGGCCCGTACGGCCCCTATATCCAGCTTGGACCCGGCCCCGACGCGCCGAAGCCCGAAGCAGCAGCCGCCCCCGTGGAGGAAGAAGAAGCCCCCGCGAAAGTCGGCAAGGACGGCAAGAAAAAAGCCGTGAAGAAAAAGAAAAAACCCGTGGCCGACAAGCCGAAGCGTTCCCCCGTGCCGAAAAACATGGAGCCGCAATCGGTCGACCTGCCAAGGGCGCTTGGCCTACTCTCGCTCCCGCGCGAAGTGGGGCTGCACCCCGAGACAAAAGAAATGATCAAGGCCGGCATCGGCCGCTTTGGCCCGTTCCTTGTCCACCAGGGCAAGTTCAAATCCATCCCCGCTGACGACCCCGACGGTGTTTTGACCATCGGCCTCAACCGCGCAGTCGACCTGCTGGCCCAGGCGAGCAAAGGTCGCGGCGGCGGCGGGTTCGGCACGATAAAAGAACTCGGGGCGCACCCCGAAGACGGCAAACCCGTCAATATTTCGAAGGGCCGTTTTGGCCCTTACATCCGCCATAGCGGCGTGAACGCGACGATACCGAAAAGTGTACCCGTCGAAGAAGTCACGCTTGCGCAGGCGGTCGAATGGCTGGCCGCAAAAAAACCCGGCAAGTCTAAACCCACCAAACCAACCAAAACCAAAAAGGCAAAAGAAGCTTGAATAATAAAAACAGAAACCGACCCGGCAAAAGAAACAGAACCGGGGATACCACCAAAGACCAGACACCTCGCGGACTACCCTCTAAAGAAGCTCTCCAGCAGTACATCAAGGACAGCAAAGGTCCTCTCAACAAGCGCGAAATAGCGCGCCACTTCCGTATCGACGGACAGGACCGCATGCATCTCCGCAAGCTCCTGCGTGAATTGGGAGAGGAAGGCGGCGTCGAGAAAGACGCGCGCAAGGCTTATAAATCACCCGACAACCTGCCCGACCGCGCTCTAATCGAAATCATCGGCCTCGACCCCGACGGAGAAATGCTGGCGAAACCGGTCGAGTGGCTGGGCAAGGGCCCCGCACCGCGCATTATCATCGTCGATAAAAAGCGCCCCGAGGGTTACGCCAACCCCGGCGACAAGGTTCTCGCCCGCCTGCGCAAGGCCGAGGCGGACGAATATGAAGCCCGCATCCTGAAAGCGGTGGTCGATGTCGAAACGACGCAAGTCGTCGGCACGTTCAAGCCCCACAAGGGCGGCGGCTATGTCACCCCGACCGACCGCAAGAACCGCGAAGAATATTTCATCCCGCAGGAGTTTGTCGGCGACTGCGCGGATGGAGACTTGGTTATCGCCGAGCCGCTGCCGCCGTCGCGCGAGCATCACCGCTCGAAAAATCCGGCGCGCATCAAACAGATACTTGGCGCGAAGGACGACCCGAAGCTTATCAGCCTTATTTCCATCCATTCCCACGGCATCCCGACCGAATTTTCCAAGGAAGCGCTAAAGGAAGCGGAAAAATTCAAGGAGCCGGAACTGACTGGCGGCCGTACCGACCTGCGGCACATTCCGCTTGTGACGATTGACGGCATCGACGCACGTGACTTTGACGACGCGGTCTTCGCCGAGCCTGATCCGCAGAACCCGGGCGGCTGGCATCTGATTGTCGCCATCGCCGACGTTTCCTATTACGTGCGCCCGCGCTCGCCCCTCGACCACAACGCCTTCGAGCGCGGCAACTCGACCTATTTCGCCGACCGCGTGGTGCCGATGCTGCCCGAGCGTTTGTCGAACGACCTTTGTTCGCTGCGTCCGCTTGTGCCCCGCGCCTGCCTTGCCGTTCACCTGCGTATCGACGCCGATGCGAAGCTGACCAGCTGGAAATTCGTGCGCGGACTGATGCGTTCCGCCGCACGCCTGACCTATGAACAGGTGGAAGAAGCGCATTTGGGCAACCCTGACGACAAGACCGGCCCGCTGATGGATACCGTCATCAAGCCGCTTTACCGCGTCTATGCCATGCTGAAACGCGCGCGGGAATTGCGCGGCGCGCTCGAGATCGACCTGCCGGAACGCAAGGCGATTATCGACGCGAAAGGTCATATCACCGCCATCGTGCCGCGCCAGCGCCTTGCCAGCCACCAGCTGATCGAGGAGTTCATGATTTTGGCGAATGTCGCAGCGGCGGAAGCGCTAGAGGAAAAAAACGCCCCTTGCGTCTACCGCGCGCATGACAAGCCCGCCTATGACCGCCTCGAAGCCACGCGTGATTTTTTGAAAGAATTCGGCTACACCCTGCCGAAAAGCGACGAGCTGCACCCGCGCAACATCAACCAGCTTCTGAAACTCTCGGCTGAAAACGAGGACAAAGAACTGGTACACACGGTGCTGCTGCGTACGCAAAGCCAGGCGACCTACAGCCCCGATAATATCGGGCATTTCGGGCTTGCGCTTGCAAAATACGCGCATTTCACTTCGCCCATACGCCGCTATGCCGACCTTCTCGTTCACCGTTCATTGGTGAGCGCCTATAAGCTCGGCGAGGGTGGATTGAGCCCCGAGGAGGCGGACGATCTGTACAGCGCCTGCGAGCATATCTCCATCACCGAGCGGCGCTCGATGGTGGCAGAGCGTGATGTGATGGACCGTTTCACGGCGCAGTATTTGTCCGCAAATGTCGGCAAAGATTTCAAGGGGCGCATTGCGAGCGTCACGCGCTTTGGCCTGTTCGTACAGCTGAGCGAGACGGGATCCGACGGCCTTGTGCCCATGAGCCATCTGCCGCGCGATTTCTATGTGCATGACGAGCGCCGCCACGCGCTTGTCGGCAAGAACACCGGACGCGAATTCCGCCTGAGCGATCCCGTGGTCGTGCGGCTGGTCGAGGCCGATGTGCTGCGCGGCTCGACCGTGTTCGAGCTATTAGACGGATCGGAAGGCGATAACCGCCGTCCGCGCGGAGGCGGAGGCGGAGGTGGTAGATCCTCGCGCGGCCGCCCCGACTTCAGGAAAGAAGGTCGCAACCGCGACCGTGGCAAGAAGCGCGGCAAAGGCCCGAGAAGATAATCAGCGGATAATTTTTAAAGCTTGGATTCTGGTATGTCCTCAAGCGACATATCCGGATGTTCCGCCGCCGTCACGCGGTTACGTCCGGATTTCTTCGACATATAGAGCGCGGCGTCTGCGCGTTCGATGATTTTCGACACGCCTTCGCCGGGGACGTATTGTGCGACGCCCATCGAGAGCGTGATGCGGCCAAGGCTTTCGTTGCTGGTTTTGTTGATGACTTCCTTGTTCTCGACCGAGCGGCGCAGCATTTCCGCCACCTTCAAGGCAGGCGCGAGCGGCGTTTCGGGCAGCAACACGGCGAATTCCTCGCCACCGTAGCGCGCCACAATATCGCGTCCCTTGACGTTGTCGGTCAGCGTGCGTGCGACGAGCTTCAGCACCTGGTCGCCGATCTGGTGGCCGTAGGTGTCGTTGAATTTTTTGAAAAAGTCGATGTCGAGCATCATCAGAATAAGCGGCGTCTGGTTGGCGTTCGCTTCCTCGATAAGGTCGACAATGTTCTTGTCGAACGACTTGCGGTTGGCAACGCCGGTGAGGCCGTCGGTCAACGCCTCTTTTTTCACGGAGTCGAGATTCTTCTTCAGCTCCGTCACCTGTTCGGACGAGTTCACAAGCTGCACTTCCAGCTCCTGGTTTTTTTCGACCATCGTCTTGGTTTCATGCAGAATGCCGCTCACCACCGCGCCAAGATCTTCAAGGCTGTCGGCGTTCTGGATCTTGCTCGTCACGTCGCCGAGGGTTTCGCCGTATTCGCTGGTCGCCGACTTGACCGAGCCGAGCATCACGGCAAGTTCGGTGATGGCATGCTGCACTTCGTCGGTGACTTTGCGCACCGCATCGTCGCGCGCTGAAGCGCCGAGGAAGCGGCGGTAAATCTTGTGGCAGGTATTCTCGTCGAACGTGCCCTGATAATTGTCGACGGCGCGCACGATTTCGGGGTCGCCTTCGTAATAGCGGTACCACAGCTCGTAGAATTGCGGCACGGGCTTGAGCCCCAGCTGCTCCAGCTTTTCAAGGGTGGACACGGCAATGCCTTGTGCGCGCTCGACGCTGTCGGGCGCAGCAGGTGCCTTTTGCTGGCTTTCCTTGTCTTTTTTGCTGTCGGTTTTGATGGCCAAGACCGTTCTTACTCCCGGGACCGGGGGAATCCCCGTACCTCATTCTAGCCTTAAGATAGTGAATTTAGTGTTTCATTTCCATGTGTTCCGAAATTTATTTCCGGAATACAATATCATGAGCCGAGGACGGCCAGCGCCTCGTCCGGCGTTGCCGCAACATTGTAAAGCTCCCGGTGGGAGGACGCACAAAAGCCTGCCCCGACCATATGGTCTATGGTGGAAAACAAAGGCGCGTAATAATTGGCGGTATTCACGAAAACAACCGGCTTGTCATGCGTCCCGGCATATTTTGTGGTAATCGCCTCAAACGCCTCGTCGAGCGTGCCAAGCCCGCCCGCCAGCACAATAAACCCGTCCGCACGCTCGATCATCGCGCGCTTGCGGTCCTGCAGGTCGGCAACAGTGACAAGGTCGGCAACCCTCGCGTTCGCATAGCCTTTTTCCCTGAAAAAGCCGGGGATAATGCCGGTCACGGCCCCGCCCCCCGCAAGGCAGGCATTGGACAGCACGCCGAGCAGCCCCGCCTTTTCGCCGCCATAGACGAGCCGGATGCCCCTTTCGGCCAGTAACGCGCCCATGCGCGCCGCAGCCTTATGATAGGCCGGATCGACCTTTTCGGCGCTGCCGCAAAAAACAGAAACGGAGGTGATTTTACCCATGGTTTTCACGATAGGGAGAAACCCCTCGGCTTGTCCATGCCCATTCCATGCCCGCCGTTTGGTTATGTCAACTAAATTAGCACTTGTGCGGAAATTATTACAAAGCAGAATACGACCTTCCGCCGCACGGCGCGGCAGACAGACAGACGACAGAAGGGCTATTTGAGTATGGACGATCTTTTCGAGCTTATCCGCAAGACCATGTTCGTGCCCGTGCATCCGGCAGGATACCCCTTCATCGGTATCTTCGCATTCGTTTCGCTCATCCTGGCGATGGTCTGGGCACCGTTCGGCTTCATCGGCCTCGTGCTGACGTTGTGGTGCGTTTACTTCTTCCGCAACCCGAAGCGTTACACGCCCGTGCGCGAAGGCCTGATCGTCAGCCCCGCTGACGGTATCGTGAGCCTGATTCAAAACGTCGCGCTGCCGCCCGAGCTTGACGACTGCAAGGGACAGGGCGACACGCTGTGCGACGCCGCAACCGTCACGCGCGTGAGCGTGTTCCTGAACGTGTTCGATGTTCACGTCAACCGCATTCCCGCCGACGGCGAAATCAAAAAGGTGGTCTACCACCCCGGAAAGTTCCTGTCCGCAAACCTCGACAAGGCGAGCCTTGAAAACGAACGCTCGACCGTGCTGATGAAACTGAACGGACATTCATCGAGCGTCGCTTTTGTGCAGATCGCGGGACTTGTGGCGCGGCGCATCATCTGCCGCTCGACGGCGGGACAACAGGTGAAAGCGGGCGATATTTACGGACTTATCCGTTTTGGCAGCCGCGTCGACATTTATCTTCCGCCCGGCGTAGAGCCGCTGGTGTCCGTCGGCCAGCGCATGGTGGGCGGCGAGAGCGTGATTGCCGATTGCAAATCGGGCGAGCCTGCGCGCACGGCTGAAAGCAGGGGATAGGACGGATGGAAAAGCGCGCCAGGAAATTTCCGCTCTACAAGATGATTCCGAACATGATCACGCTCACCGCCATGGCGTCGGGCATGACCTCGATGAAATTCGCAATTGCGGCTGCTGCCGGCGAAACGCATAAATGGGAATGGGCGGCGATGGCGATTGTTGTCGCGGCTTTCATGGACGCTTTTGACGGTGCCGCCGCGCGTATTTTGAAGGCGCAAAGCAAACTCGGTGCTGAGCTTGACAGTTTTTCCGATTTTGTGTGCTTCGGCGTCGCGCCCGCCTTTGTCATTTATCTGTGGACGCTGCAGTCGATGGGCAAATGGGGCTGGCCCGTCGCGCTTGTTTTCGCGATGGCGGTCGCGCTGCGCCTTGCGCGGTTCAACATCGCGACCGAGGAAAAAGACCCGGAAAACCCGCTGTCGAAATACTTCACCGGTGTGCCGTCCCCAACAGGCGCGGGGCTTGTCATTTTGCCCATGATCGTCACTTTCCTGCTCGACGACAAGGCACATGCGGGCAGCGCGGACGCGCTTGCGCTCGGCTACCTTGCGAACCCGCAGTTGATCGGTATCTGGATGCTGGTGGTGGCGGGCATGATGGTCAGCAACTTCCCGACTTTTTCGAGCAAGCAGCTGCGCGTGCCCATGCGCCTGAAAATTCCGTTCCTCGCCTTGTTCTGCGCGATGATCGCTGCACTGATCAACGAACCGTGGCCGACGCTTGCCGCCATGGGCGTGGCCTATCTTCTCGCCCTGCCCTTCGGTCTCGCACACTACAACAAAAAAGAGAAATCACTCGCCAAGGGCGAAAAAGACCCCGACGACCACGAAGAAGACTGACGCCGCTTATTGCGACATCAGCGGGTTCAGCTTTTGCTTGAACGACGAGCTTGCGCCGGCATAGACCTGTTCCTTGATCCCTTCGTCGAGACCGGATTTGAACAGGCTCTGGAATTTTTGCATGTCGTTGGCCGTGCCCGAGATGATAGCCGCCATTGCGGGCTTTTCTTTTTCCGCCTGCACCGCGTTATGTGCTTCGAGCAGATGGCCGAAACCGAAGGCCGGGAGCATGTGCTTGTTGGCAACGAGTCCCTGGGGCAGCCATTCCCATTTTTTCTTGAGCAACTGGCATTCTTCCGCAAGATCTGCGGCGTTGTGCGTCGAGTATTTCTTGCATCCTTTTTTCATGCGACCCGCGAAGGCCGATTCAGCCACGCTCTTGCGCGCCATGACTTCACCCTTGTCGCGCTTGGCACCGGTGAACCCGTTTGTGGGCGAACGGAATTCGGCAAGGGATACAGAGTTTTTCCTGCGCGGTTTCTTGGAGGAGGTATCACCCGCGAAAAGTGATGACGGGGTGGAGCCCTGTTCGTTGCTCGTGCCGCCGCTCATGAAAGACGATTGTGAGCCGCCGCCCATGCCGGGCATGTCTGACTCACCTGCACCCTTGACCATTTTTTCAAGGCCGGAAAGGGAGCCCATTTGCTTTTTGACCTGATCCACGATCATGGCGTTGATCACCATCTCGGTCTTCTCGAGGTCTTGCGGTTTGGAGGTCTGGTCGCCTACTTGAATCTCTGACATTCGGATCCCTCAATAATACTGTGTCTTTATTGGGCGTTTTCCTACCCTTACAGTTTAACACCAATATACTTCGGAATTCTTAATTTATGACTAATAAAATAAATAAGTCATTGATTTTATTATATATATTATATGGCCATAATTCTAAAAAATAGAAGAAAACACCCTGTTCCCGATTCATCGGTTGCTGGTAGAAGTTTGGTGTTAAGAGTGATTCTCTTTAAGAAACCG